>CADCWJ010000731.1 GCA_902806365.1 uncultured Thermomicrobiales bacterium | reverse complement strand
TCCTGATGGACGATGAAGAACTGGCTCCCGTTGGTATTGGGACCGGAATTCGCCATCGCGATCGTGCCGCGCCGGTAAGGCGTCTCGCCCTGAGGCAGCTCATCGTTGAACTGGTAGCCAGGACCGCCTGTTCCGGTCCCGGTCGGGTCACCGCCCTGAATCATGAAGCCCTGAATGATGCGGTGGAAGACCGTGACGTCGTAGTATCCAGCGCGGGCGAGGCAGACGAAGTTGTTGACCGTGGCCGGCGCGGCGGCGGCATCGAGCTGGATCACGATATCGCCACGGTTCGTCGCGATCGTCGCGGTATACGTCTTCGCAGGATCGATCACCATCTGCGGGGCGGTGTCCCACTGCATGTAACCGGCAGTCATCAGCGGGGGGCTGGCCCAGCAGCCTGCCGCCGCCTCGGGGCTGGCCGCCGGCGTCGATTGCGCGAGACCGGTTGCCGCACCAACCAGCACCGAGAGCGACAGGACGACTGTGCTCACCGCGAGCAGCAGTGCTTTCCTGGATGAGCGTATGGGCGAGCGAAGGGATGTAGCGAAACGCACCGACATTGGTTTGTGTTCCTCCTGTGGGCAACCGCAACGGACATCCCGCGCGGCCGGCAATGGTGACGGGGACGATCAGGGGCAGACGGCATCGGGGTAGTTCCGGGCAGATCGCTCCGGGCAAGGAACACGACATGGCGCCCGTCAGCAATCCGACCTCGCCTGAGTATAGCTAGCCGGGCGGGTTGCGGTCGGGCGGCTTCATCCGCACCCGCCGCAGCGCGAGCCCCGTGACCGGCGGGTATGCGTCATATGGACCGATTCGGTTCGTCATCGCATCGTAATAGGCCGGAAAGAACAATGGGATGATCGGGACTTCGGCTCCGACGATCTGCTGGACCACCCGGTAGAGCTGAGCACGCTGCCGCGGATTGCGGGTTGTGCTCGCGAGATCGATCAGGCTGGAGACCCGTTCGCTGGTGTACCCCCCATGGTTGGCGTCGCCTTTGGTGTGGAGAAGGGGACGCAGCAGCTCGTCGGGATCACGCCAGAAGTCGGAGTACAGCGCCAGCAAATCCCACGGTTCTTCACGCGCCACCCGCATCATGTCTCCCGCGTCGACCAGATCGAGCCTCACTGCGATGCCGGCATGGGCGAGCTGTTCCTGCAGCAGGATACCGGCGTTGGCGATCGAGGCATCCCGTCCGTCGGCGATCAGGCGCAACGCCAGTCCGGACACATGGCCGTCTGCCGCCAGCTCGGCCCGTACGTCATCGGGCGACCGGCGGACAGCATCCAGCTCGATACCGTCCTGGATCCAGGAGCCTTCCGGAAACACCCCCAACGCGGGTTCGCCTTCCGCCGCCACCGCGGCGTCGAGCAACGCCACCCGATCGATCGCACCGGACACGAGGGAGCGCAGGTGACGGTCACGCAGGGCATCCGCTTGCAGATTGACGCTCAGCAGGCAGAGGCGATTCGCGGGCCCGCCGACAAGCGTCAGGTTGGGATCGTCGCGCAATGTCGGGATATCGAGGAGGGGCGCGTCCACGACGACATCGACCGCTCCGGTCACCAGCTCGGTCGCGCGCGGAACCGTCTCCGAACTGGTGGTGACGAGAACCCCGGCAAGGTAGGGACGCCCGACCTGATGGTACGCGGGATGACGATCGAGCATGATCCGGCCGTCCTCGATGCCGGAAACGGCAAATGGCCCCGATCCCGGGGGCAACCGCTCCGGCGTATCGCCCCAGGCCCGATCCACCCACCGTTGGGGAACGACCGGCGTGCGGGCGGAGGCAAGCAGGGCCAGGATCGCAACATCCGGCTGGATGAGTGAAAGGCGAACCGTGCCGCCTTCGATCTCGTCGATCCCGGCGACCCGGCCCCAGTGCCCGGTGGCCACGGAGGCCCCCTCGGACGACAGCGCACGGCAGCGCTCGAGGCTCGCCGCGACATCGCCGGCCGTGAGGAGGGTGCCGTCGGCG
>CADCWJ010000730.1 GCA_902806365.1 uncultured Thermomicrobiales bacterium | reverse complement strand
TATCGCCATGAATACTAGTCCTCCCTCATCTGATGATCCCAACTCCGTAACTCACAGGCCAGCAACTGCTCACCGCGAATGCATCCCCACCGTCACTCCGCGAACCTCGCTAATGACATGCGCCGCGAACGGAGTTGCACCCGGAGTTCGCTGCCACCAGTGCTAGCTTCACCGCTGACCGCGTCGCGCGGCGATCCTTCACAGGCAATCGCGAAGCGATTGAGCAAAAGCGGCCCATCAATCCCCGCGCGATTGCCTGTTGGCGGATGTAGCCTATCGCCGCGGCTCCGGTGCAGCTGCTGGAATGGCAGAGGGTGACGGACATCGTGCTCACCGCGTCGCCCGCCATTCGGTGTAGAGCCGATGCAGCTCGTCCGCCATCGCCGTCGCGAACGCCGGGTCGTTGATGTCCGCGTCATCCTCCCGGATCGTGACGTGCGGGGCCAGGTGCTCGCGCAGTGCCGCGAACAGGGCTGCGTCGGCGGTGGGATCGTGGAATGCCTGCCCTTCGATATCGATCATCGAGACCCCGCCGCGCGGGATGAAGAGCGTGACTGGCCCGGTTGCCGCGTTGAGCTTGCGCGCGATCATGCGTCCCAGTTCGGTGTTCTCCTCCGGCGTCGTCCGCATCAGCGTAATCGAGGCGTTGTGCCGGAACAGCTTCCGCTCTCGGAACCGCTCCGGAACGGTATCGATCGGCCCGAAGTTGACCATGTCGAGCGCGCCGAGCGAGACCACCTGTGGCAGGCCCAGCCTGCCCGCGATCTCCAGCCGCTCGGGCCCGGACGACAAGGTGCCGCCGACCAGGGTATCCGCCAGTTCGGTCGTCGTGATATCGAGCACCCCCGTGATCGCGCCGCCGCGCATCAGCGATTCCATCGTGTCGCCGCCGATGCCGGTCGCGTGGAAGACGAGCACCTCGTACCCCAGCGCTTCCAGGCGCTCCCGGGCGACCGTCACGCCCTGGGTCGTCACCCCGAACATCGTCGCTCCGATGACCGGTTTCCGGTCGAGGGCGGAGGCGAACCCGCTGTACGCCGTCGCCATCCCGCCGATCGCTCCGGCGGCGTTGCCGAGGATCCGTTCCGAGAGCGCGTTGATGCCGGCGATGTCGACGATCGAGGACATCATCGCGATGTCCGACGTGCCGACGTACGGCCGCGTATCGCCGGATGCAACCGTCGAGACAAGGAGCTTCGGAAACCCGACCGGCAGCTCCCGCATCACGCCGGAGACGAGCGTCGAGCCGCCGGAGCCGCCCATTCCGAAGATGCCGTGGACATCCCCGCCGTCCACCAGGCGCTTCACGACCACCGTTGCGCCGCT
>CADCWJ010000729.1 GCA_902806365.1 uncultured Thermomicrobiales bacterium | reverse complement strand
TCTCGATTTGGTCCTGGTCCGGCCGGTGTCGGGCCAGTTCTACATGACGTTGCGCTGGCTCCAGCCCGGGGAGCTCTTCAACGTCCTCACGGGGGCCGGCCTGGTCGTGATCGGCCTGGTCCGGAACGGGATCGCGCCATCACCCGGCAGCATTCTGCAGGCGGTCCTGTTGCTGATCTGCGGCTGCATCCTGCTCGCCTGCTGCTGGTCGGCGACCGCGATCGTCGCCTTTTGGCTGACCTCGGTCTCGGCGATGTCGGAGCTGTTCCGGGATATCCTCGGTACCGGAAGGTTCCCGCTCGGGTTCTACCCGGGGTCGGTTCGCGTGTTCCTCACGTTCGTCTTCCCGGTCGGCTTCGCGACGACGTTCCCGACCGAGGCCCTTGTCGGCGAGGGGAGTTGGTGGGCCGTCGGGTTCGGAGTCGCGCTCAGCGGCGGGCTTCTTTTAGCGCTCCGCGCGTACTGGCGCTTCGCGGTCCGCTCCTACGCCAGCGCCAGCAGTTGACACGTGCGGCGCCATGCCGGCTCGACTGACCGGCACGTGGGAGATGTCCGTCATCTCCTTGAGCCGGTGTCGCAAGGGACCTGAACCCCAGGCGAAACCGTCCTGTCAGTCAACGCGATCGGGTCGTCCGGCGATTCGGCCAGCATTCATATCCGTTCAGTCCCGTCTCGACAACCTCACCATCCGTGTCCGGCGTGTCCTGCGTTCCGATCAGTCCAACGCAACGTTAGGGGAGGCTAGCAAACCATTGGAACGCGTGTCGGGTTCGGTCGGGTGCTGCTGGCGGGATGTCTATTGGCTATCACAACGCAATCTGGATGGCGAGGCTGGGTGATCGCTGGCCATGGTTCGATCACAGGGAATCAGCATCGGGAAAGAAAACGCCCAACCGCGCGAAAGGCGTCGGGCAGGGACGGCAGCGTGCGGCGGCCGGGCAAGGAGCTCAGGACATCATGGAGCACGGCCGCCGGTCTCGATATCGGCCGCGTAGTGATCTGGCAGGCCGGGTGCGGCCCTGATCGCGGTGGCCATCGCCGGGATGTCGTAGGTTACCCGCCGCATCTCGACCGTGACCTCGCCACCTGGCCCGATCGTCAGCAACACCCAGCCGGCCCGTGGGTCGCCATCCTTCGGCTTGCCCACGCTCCCGGTGTTGACCATCAGCACGTCTTCGATTCGCCGCGACCAGGGAATGTGGGTGTGCCCGAACAGCAGCACGTCGCAGTCCGCGCTGCGGGCGATCCGGGCCAGCGACGCCGGGTCGCGATCCGCGAACAGGTACTCGTTCATCCGGCGCGGGCTGCCGTGCACGAGGCGCAATCGCACCCCATGCACGTCCAGCCGCACCTCCGGCGGGAGCGACCTGAGCCATGCCTTGCGGTCGTCCGTCACGACTGACCGTGTCCACATCAGCGACTGTTGCCCGCGTTCGCGCTCGTTGTCGTCCTTGTAGGCGCAGCCGCAATCGTCACGGTCGAAGCCGACGCCATCGTCGTAATTGCCCATGATCGTCGGGATCGCGCGGTCCCGGATCAGGTCGATCGACTCGTTGGGCCGGGCGCCGTAGCCGACCAGATCGCCCAGGCAATGGATCGCACTCGGTGCCATCGCCTCCCCGGCGGTGCTCCTGACGGTGTCGATGTCGGCGAGCACCGCCTCGGTGGCGGCGCTGTTGCCGTGGATGTCGCTCAGGATCGCCAGCCGGGCGGGGGATGAACTCATGCCCATGCATCAGCGCGTCGCGGCTCGCAAACTCCGGCCTGGATGCAGGCCCGCACGTCATCGAGCGCCAGCAGGGGCACGTAGGTCTTGATCCGGCTCGCGCTCCAGCGGGATGTGACGACATTGTGGACGCACCGTGCCAGCGATGGCGCCAGGTCGCAGCAGTCGCCGGAACACTCGTCGGCGATCTGCCGGGTGACCCGGTCGATGGCGTCACTCAGCTCCGGATCGTCGTCATTCAGCAGGTCACGACTCGAGATGATCACGTAGTCCTCCATCGTGAATCGCTGCGCTCCACACCATGTGCCTCCAATGCTTCAGGTGAGCTGGGCAACCGGTGCCGGCGACCCGGGAAACAGGCGGTCCCGCAGCCAGAGCGAGACGTACACCAGCGAGATCAGCACCGGGACCTCGATCAGGGGGCCGACCACCCCCGCAAACGCCTCGCCGGAGGCGATCCCGAACACACCGATCGCGACCGCGATCGCCAGCTCGAAGTTGTTCCCGGCGGCGGTAAACGAGATCGCCGATGTCTCCTCGTAGGAAAAGCCGGCCCGCCTCGCGACGATGAACGCAAGGGAAAACATCAGCCCGAAGTAGATGACGAGCGGGATCGCGATCCGGACCACGTCGAGCGGAGCGTCCAGCAGGCGGTCGCCCTGGATCGAGAATATGATCACGATCGTGTAGAGGAGACCGAGCAGCGCGGTCGGCCCGATCCGCGGAATGAAGGCATTGTCGTACCACGCCGTGCCCTTGCGCGTGACGAGCACGAGCCGGGTGACGACCCCGGCCAGCAGCGGAATGCCGAGGAAGAAGGCGACGTTGAGCGCGATATCGGCCATCGAGAGATCGAGCGCCGTCGATTCCGCGCCGAACCACGAGGGAATCGCGGTCAGGAACAGCCAGCCGAGCACGGAATACATCACGATCTGGAAGACGGAGTTGACCGCCACCAGCACCGCCGCGACATCCCCGTCGCCACAGGCGAGCGTGTTCCAGATCAGGACCATTGCGATGCAGCGCGCGATCCCGATCAGGATCAGCCCATTTCGGTACTCCGGCATGTCCGGCAGGAAGATCCACGCCAGCGCGAACATCAGGATCGGCCCGACAATCCAGTTGAGCACCGTCGAGACCGCGAACAGCTTTCCCTGCGTCGAGAACCG
>CADCWJ010000728.1 GCA_902806365.1 uncultured Thermomicrobiales bacterium | reverse complement strand
GTGGATCAATGGGAGCGCCGTGAAGTGTGCTGGTGCTCGCCGTCTCAGCTCCAGTATAGCGACGGCCGCGTGGCGCACCGGCATGCACGGACCGACGGGGCGTCGGCATGACACCGCGCGGCTGACCGCCGTTTCGGGAGGTGAACGCGTCCAGTCCGGGCTCGTGTTTAGCCGTGACGCTGACCGTGGACCAGCTCGACGATTCTCGCCAACTGGTCGGGATCCGTCTCCGGCAGGATGCCATGACCGAGATTGAAGATGTGTCCCGGGCGCTGACCCGCTCGGTCGAGGATGTCGAACGTCGCCGCCTCGACGACGGGCCAGGGCGCCATCAGCAGCGTCGGATCGAGATTGCCCTGGATTCCACGCTCGGGACCCATCACCGTCCATGCCGCGTCGAGCGGTAACCGCCAGTCCACGCTCACGAGATCAGGCCCGGTTGCCGCGATCTGCTGGAGCAATTGCACGGTTCCGGTGCTGAAGTGGATCGTGGGCGCCACTCCCCGCAATCCGTCGAAGATGCGACGGGTGTAGGGCGCGACCTTTTCGGCATAGGTTTCCGCGCCAACCAGCCCGAGCCAGGAATCGAAGAGTTGCACAGCGTCCGCGCCAGCCGTGATTTGCCCCACCAAATAGCGCAATGTCACGTCGGTCAGCTTGTCCATCAGCGCCTGCCAGAGTTCTGGCTCGCCATACATCATCGCCTTGGTCCGGGGATAGTCGCGACTCGACCGGCCATCGACCAGGTAGCAGGCCAGCGTGAAGGGCGCACCCGCAAACCCGAGGCTGGCCGCGCTCCCACCCAGCTCGGACCGGAGCAGCCGCAGCGCATCCAGGACGTACGGCGTCCCCTCCTCGGGGTCGACGACCTGGATCCGGTCGATATCCGCCCGGGTGCGGATCGGATTCGCGATGACGGGACCGACACCCGGCCGGATCTCGAATTCGACGCCCATTCCTTCCAGCGGCAGCATGATGTCCGCGAACAGCACCGCCCCATCGACGCCGAACCGGTCAATCGGCATAAGCGTCGCCTCGACCGCCAACTCGGGCGTGCGGGCGACCGTCATGAAGTCATGCTGCTTGCGAAGCGCCCGGTACTCCGGCAGGCAACGACCCGCCTGCCGCATGAACCAGACGGGGGTCACATCGACCGCCTGGTGCGTGGCGGCCGCCAGCATCCGATCCCGCCCCCGCATCGTTTCGTCGATCGTTACGTCGCCCAAAGCGTTTCCTGGTCTCGTCATACTTCCTCGTCGTCTGGGCCTGGCGGCCTGCACGTACCTGGTGTGCCCGTGTCAGGCATCCTCCAGCAGCCACCTCGCGGCTTCCTTCGCGTGATAGGTAATGATCCGGTCGGCGCCCGCCCGTTTCATCGAGAGCAACGTTTCGAGGACGATCCGGCGTTCGTCGATCCATCCCATCCGTGCCGCGGCCTTGACCATCGCGTACTCGCCCGAAACGTTGTACGCGGTGATCGGGATGTCAAAGGCGTCGCGAGCAGCGCGGATGATGTCGAGATAGGACAGGGCGGGCTTGACGATGATCAGGTCCGCGCCCTCATCGAGGTCGATCGCGATCTCGCGCAACGCTTCCCGCGCGTTGCCGGGGTCCATCTGGTGCGAACGACGGTCACCGAAGGCCGGGGCGCTGCCAGCCGCATCGCGGAACGGACCGTAATACGCACTTGCGTACTTGGCGGCGTACGACATGATTGGCGTCGCATGATGCCCCGCTTCATCGAGCGCCCGCCGGATCGCGGCCACCCGCCCGTCCATCATGTCTGAGGGAGCCACGATATCGGCCCCGGCCCCGGCATGGCTGGCCGCGGTCCGGGCCAGGAGCGGCAGCGTCTGGTCGTTGTCGACTTCGCCGTCGACGAGGACACCGCAGTGCCCGTGATCGGTGTACTCGCAGGCACAGACATCGGTGATCACCAGCATCCCGGGCGCGAGGAGCCTGATCCGGCGCACTGCCTCCTGCACGATCCCGTCCGGGGCGAAGGCTCCACTGCCGATCGCATCCTTGTGCCGCGGCACGCCGAACAGGAGCACACCGGGAATCCGTGCCTCGCGCAGCGCGTTCAGTTCGGGTTCCAGACGGTCGAGCGAGAGCTGGAATTGACCCGGCATCGAGGGAATCTCGTGCCGGATATCGTCTCCCTCGATGACGAACAGTGGGGCGATGAAATCCGCTGGCTGGAGCCTCGTCTCCCGGACGAACGTCCGGACCGCGGGAGAGCGCCGCAACCGGCGGGTCCGGCGAATCGGTGCCCCGGTTATCGCCCCTTCGCGGGTTGGATCGAGCGTACGCACGGCTACCCCGCCTTTCCGGTCCGGGGCTTCCCGGACAGGTAGTCGCCCACGGCCTTCGCAATCCCGTCGGCATCCGGAGTACTCGCCACGACGTGAGCGGTCAGGCCGGAGTCGTCCATCGCCGCGGCGGTGGTTGGCCCGATCGCGGCCAGGCATGCTCCGGAGAGTGCCGCCAGGTCGACCCCGAGCAGACGCACGAGGCTGTGAACCGATGACGGCGATCCAAACGTAACGACGTCGATCTCGCCAGCCCTAATCGCCGCCAGGGCATCCGGATCAGGCTCCGCCAGGTCCACCGTCCGATACGCTTCCACCACATCGACCCGGGCACCGCGCGCGCGCAGGCCGTCGGCCAGTTCGGTCCGGGCCCGGTTCCCCAGCAGGCACAGTACGCGGGCACCGTCCAGGTTCACGACATCCAGGGCCGCCAGCAGCCCCGAAGTACGCTGATCCCCGGTCGGGACGAGATCGGCGACCACTCCCCGCTGCCGCAGGCGCCGCGTCGTCTGCTCGCCCACCGCCGCGACGCGAGGCGGGTGCGGGCCCTCAACGGCCCGGATCACGGCATCGACGGCGTTCTCACTGGTGACGATGACCCAATCATAGGTTCCGGATCGAGCGGCCACGATCGCGGCATCGAGCGTTCTGGGCGCGCCGGGCGACTCGATCGTGATCGTCGGCTGATGGCTCACGGTCGCGCCTCGCGACTGGAACGCCTGGCGCAGGGATTCGGCCAGCGAGGGGGTACCCGTCGTCAGCACCCGCCGGTTTTCGAGGGCGCGCCCCGCCATGTCGTCGATCGACGCCCCTTCCCAGACGGGAGCCAGCGACCGCATCATCCGCTGGGCGATCTCTCCCACCACATCATCGCCGCGCTCCGGAGGGAACTCATCGTATGCCCGCTCCAGGCGCGTGCCATCCTCGTTGGCGAGCATCCCCCAGAAGCGGACCACTTCCCTGCCGTGCGCGGCTTCGACACGCGCGTGCGCGCCGATCGGCGTCCTGCACCCGCCGCCGATGCTCATCAGGAATCTCCGCTCCAGCGAGACTTCGATCGCGGTGCGGGCATGGTTCAACCCCTGGACCATCGCCGGCACGGGATCGGGCGGAGTCCGTGTCTCGATCGCCAACGCTCCCTGACCGGGCGAAGGGGTGAACGCATCGATCGACAAATAGTCCGTGATCCGCTCGGCCCATTCCATCCGCAGGAGCCCGGCCGCCGCCAGGATCACCGCGTCGTATTCCGGCGAGGCCGCCTTGCGCAAACGCGTATCGATATTGCCGCGCAACTCGACGACAACGGCATCGGGCCGGAGCGCAACGGCCTGAACCGCGCGGCGGCGGGAGGATGTACCGATCCGCGGAGCCCCCGGAAGCTCCGCCAGTCCGACGCCATGACGCGAGACGAGCACGTCGCGCGCGTCCTCCCGGAGCGGATATGCGGCAATTTCCAGACCGAATGGGGACAATGTCGGGACATCCTTGGCTGAATGTACCGCGAGGTCGATCCGGTCCTCGAGCAGTGCCCGCTGCAACGCGGAAGAAAACACCCCCCGACCGCCAATCTCCGTCAGCGGCGAGACCTTGTCGAGATCGCCCTCCGATCGGATGAGATCGAGGCTGGTCACCTTCTCAGGCAGCACCCGGGCCAACTCACCCTGGACATGCCGGGCCTGCCACTGCGCCAAGGCACTGGCTCGCGTGCCGATCCGTAAGGAACCAACCGCGCTGTTCTGCTGGATCACGGACGACACGGGGTGGACCAACGAGGAGCCTGACATGGGGAAGCGCGATTCGAGGTGGAACGATCATTTCCTTGTTGTTATGGATTCTACGGACCGTGCCGGTGGCTTGCAAGCCATCGCTCGATGCACCCGGCCGGTTACGGGAACCGCTGCGCCACCGGCCCTGCCGGCGACCTCCCGTCCACCGCCAATCGGGGCCATCACCGTTCCGTGCTATACTGAGTGTTCCGGGTGCCACGTGCGCCCGATTTTGTGTGCTTGCCCGCGGACTACAGATCGGATGTGCCAGTCAGGCCGCGATCGTCCGACCGGTGCCCCGGCACGCCCCATTGAGTGCGCAGCCGGTTGCACTCGGAAAGCCAAGCCAGGCTACTGACTGAGCAGGAATGAGCGATGACCGACCCAAACAAGGGAACGCCCCCTTCCGAGACACCGGAGGCGTCCGAACCCGAAGACGTGACGAACGCAACGTACGACGTCGATGAAACGGCCCTCGGTGCGGGTGCTGAAGTGACCGACGCCCCCGAGGCGGCAGTCACGGAAGGCGAGCCGGTCGAAGTGCTGACATTCGTGCCTCCGGGCGATGACGCTTCCGCAACAGCCGCCCCAGCGGCTGCCGCGGCTTCCCCCCGCGTCAAGCCGGCCGACAAGCCGGCGGATGCGCCGTCTCGGTATGCGATCGTCAAGACTGGCGGCAAGCAGTATCGTGTCAAGGTTGGTGATCGGATCCAGGTCGAGCGCCTCCACGCCGAAGCGGGCACCGATGTCACGCTCGATGAGGTTCTCATGCTTGGTGGCGTCGGTTCGACCCTCATCGGCACCCCGATTGTCGACGGCGCGTCGGTTACCGCGCACATCGACGAGCATGCGCGTGGCGAGAAAATCGTCGTGTTCAAGTTCAAGGCGAAGAAGCGGTATCGACGGCGCACCGGCCACCGTCAGGAGCTTACGCGGCTGACGATCACCGGGATCTCGGGCTAGCCGCCTCGATCCCGGGGCCACACCCTCAAGGAGGTCATCACCATGGCTCATAAGAAAGGCGTCGGCAGCTCACGCAACGGTCGTGACAGCGAATCGAAACGGCTCGGCGTAAAGCGCGCCGATGGCCAGCTCGTTCGCGCCGGCACGATCGTCGTGCGGCAGCGCGGCACGGAATTCTGGGTAGGAAACAACGTCGGCATCGGCAAGGACCACACGATCTACAGCAAGATCGACGGTGTCGTCCGGTTCGAGCCGGTTTCTCGCCTCAAGCGGCGGATCAGCGTCTATCCGCCAGAGATCTATCCTGTTGGCGGTGGCAAGGAACTTCTCGTCCTCGAGCCCGCCACGACCATTGCGGCGGACTAGCCTGACGGCTCGTCTTCCGTACGGAGTCCCAAAACCAAATGAAGGCTGGAATTCACCCTAATTACGTTGAATCGACGGTTACCTGCTCCTGCGGGAACGTCTTTGTCACCCGGTCCACCAAGCCGACCCTGCGAACCGATCTCTGCAGCGTCTGTCACCCCTTCTACACCGGTGAGCAGCGCATCGTCGACTCCGCCGGCCAGGTCGAGCGCTTCACGCGCCGCCAGGAGGCTGCCGCCGCCAATGCCGGGCGCAAGTCCAAGCGACAGCGCCGGATCGACGCCCGGACCCAGGTCGGGGCGGATGTCACCGGAGATGATGCCGAGGACACGGCGGATGACGCCGCAGCCGTCGCCCAGGCCTGACGAACGAACTTCGCCGGACAATCAGGCAACATGAAGAACCGGGCCCCGATTTGTATCGGGGCCCGGTTCTCATGCTGTCCGCCCCCCGTATCGGCTCAGGGTTCCGGATCGAACAACGGGCGTGTCAGCGATGCCGGGGCACTGGTGAGAATCCTGTCGTCCTCGGTGCCATCCGACAGATCGGGATTTTCCAGCAGGTGCGGCTGCGTCCAGTGATGTTCGTCGGCGTGGACGAACCGCGCAAAACGCATCACGTTGCGCCGGCCGGCTGCGCTCAGGTCACGATACACCGCCAGCATCCGGCGCTCCTCGTCGTTGGCACGCGGTCCGCTGGCCTGATCGATTACCCCCGACGCCTTGAGCAGATCGGCTCGCGAGAAGCCCAGTGCCGCCGCAAGCTTGTCCAGCGTGGCGACACTCGGGTGCGCGCCGCGCCCGCGCTCGATGTCGCACACGTACGAGCGGCTCAGCCCGGACCGATCGGCCAGCGCACGCTGGCTGATCTCCTGGTCGGAACGTGCCTTTCTGATCCATTCACCCAGAAGCGAGCCGGATGTCGCCTTGTCAGGCACTGCGGAGTTTTGTGCGGGCATCGGGATTCCTGACGACGCTCCAGGTGGGCGACCGGGTGCAACCCAGCGAGATCGTGCGTCACGATGATACCTGTCATTCCCGGACCCCGCCAAACGAAGCGGGTCCCGGCTTACAATCTCGGCGTGAACATCCTCCGCATCGCCGTCATCGGCGACACCGAATGCCGCGTGGGAGCGTGGACCGACGCCGCCGCAATCGCGATCGAATGCGCGGCACAGGCGAGCGTGCACGTCGGCCTGCGCTCCGTTGCGATCGATCAGCAGACCGCGAGCCATCTCCGCTCCGCGCTGGCATCAGCCGGTGTGACACCGTGGATAAGCGTACGCGACTCAGCTCGCGACGAGGAATCGCGGCAACTCCTGGCGGATGTGCGGATGGGCGATCCGCTCCAGATCCCGGACCTGTTCGACCACGACGTCATCGTCCTCGCGTGCCGCGATGCCCGCCTCCGCCGATTCCTCGCCGACCTTCCCGTGCACACGCGTCCCGATGTGCGGATCATCGCCTGTCTCGACCTCGATCACGGGCCGGTCGCCGGAGAGCGTCAGGAAGATCTCCTCCGCTTCGATACCCTGATCGGAAGCGAATCCACCTTCGGGGCGCTGGATGTTCTCTTCCTCGAAGCGTCGCCCAGTCATCCCCTCGCCTCGATCCAGCGGCGGATGCACGGCAGTAATCTTCGCGCGGCGGTCGCCTGGAGCGACGCGGGTGCGTTCAGCGTGGTCGAGCGGGATGGCGCCGTTCTCTCGTTACCGCCACAGGCTCCCGCTTCCCCGCCGCATTGCGTTCACTCCGGCCCAGCGGTCCCCGCACGATGGCCGGCATTCGTTGGCGCCACCGCCATCGGGATCGCGGGCCGCGAACCGTGGGTCGAGACCGGTCGGCGTGCCACGGAAGCCTGGAGCCGCCCCTCGTATACTTAGGGAATGGTATCCGCGCGCACCTCACCACTCCACTTCGTTCCCCCGACTGCCACCGATCCCCGTCGGGCCCTGACCGATCGCATCAAGGCGCTTGCCCGCCAGCATGGCTTGGCCGTGACGGCAATCACGTCCGCCGATCCGTTCCCCGATGTCGCCGAGCACCTCGACCAGCACATCACCCACGGGCACCTCACCGGCCTCGACTGGTTCACCTCCGAGCGGGCCAGCTTCGCCACCGATATCCGGAATCTTCACGAGGGCGCGATCTCGATTCTTTCCGTCGCGCTGCCATACTGGCCAGGGCCGACCGAGAAGCCGGACGACGGGGTCGCCCGTGGGCGGATCTCCCGGTATGCGTGGGGAAAGGATTATCACCGCGTCATCAAGCGACGCCTCACGGCGCTCCAGTCAGCGGTGGAAGCGGAGCTTGGGCGCGAGCTCGACACGCGACGACTCGTCGACACCGCGCGCGTCGTCGAGCGGGCCGTTGCTGCCCGCGCCGGTCTTGGCTGGTACGGCAAGCACTCCAACCTGATCGTGCCGGGACACGGCTCCTGGGTACTGCTCGGCGAGCTGGTGCTGGATCTCGATCTGGTCCCCGACGCGCCGCTCAATCGCGACTGCGGGCGCTGCGCCATCTGCATCGACCGCTGCCCGACCGGGGCGATCGTCGCGCCGTACACCGTCCATGCCCCGAGCTGCATTTCCTATCTCACGATCGAGCTGCGGGAGGCGATTCCGCCGGAGCTCCGGGCGAGCATGGGCGACTGGGTCTACGGCTGCGATGTCTGCCAGGAGGTCTGCCCATACACCGGCGCGGCCCATCGTGCCGATGACGCCGATCTCCTCCCCAAGTCCCTGAACAACGCCTACCCCTCGCTCCACTGGCTCCTGACGATGTCACAGGAAGATTTCGGGGCGACGTATCACGGCACCGCCGTCCCGCGCGCCAAACGTCGGGGCCTTGCCCGAAACGCCGCCGTCGCTCTCGGCAACATCGGGACCGACGCCGACATCCCCATGCTCAGCGCCGCGCTCGCCGGTCACGACGAGGCACTGGTACGGGGTCACGCCGCCTGGGCACTCTGCCGGCTTGGCACCACCGGCAGCCGTGATGCGCTCGATCGGAGCCTTCGCTGCGACCCCGATCCATCGGTTCGCGCCGAGGCCCGTGCCGCCCGTCTCTCCCTCTAACTCGCGTCCTTCAGCGTCCGGACCGGATTCAGGGCAGATCCTTGCAAGGGCCAGTCAACGGACTTCCGGATTCCGCCCTGAGCAGTCCTGGGCGAATGCTAGGCCGACGGCGCAAGTGAGAGCTTCAGGAACGTATGCGAGTGCGCCGGCAGAGTCACCCGCATCTCCGTGTCGGACACCGGCTCCCGGGTCTCGGTGACGAACGCGCCTCCGTCATCCCCAAAGTCGTTGACCGCCGTAACGTCCCGCCCATTGACCTCGAACCGGAGCGCCGTACCGGTGAGGGAGGTCGTTCCGAAATCGAGCGTCGTCGCGATCGCGTCCGTCTCATGCCGGTTGATCAGCGACACCGTCACCGTCGAGCGGTCCACACTGCGGGAGGCCGAGACGTCGATCACGTCGAACGGTCCCAGGCGGGAGGCATTCCTGGTCCGG
>CADCWJ010000727.1 GCA_902806365.1 uncultured Thermomicrobiales bacterium | reverse complement strand
GCAGGATTGACGAACGGAATTCGCGCCATCATCCATGCGCTGGGCAATCCGCTCTCGATCCGCCTCACGGGCGGACCTGTCCACCACGTAACGCAGGCCCGGACCTTGACCCAGAGGATCGAACCCGCAGCCTTCCTTGCCGACGACGGTCATGAGAGTGATGGCTTCATCAAGTATCGCGACGTTCGCCGTACCAGGTCCGTCATTCAGCCGAGCGCAAATCGCAACACGCCCCGCGAGTGCGACCTCGCGCCCTCCCTCAAGCGCAGCCCATGGAGTGCTTGTCCAACATCACCAGGCATTGTCGCGCCATCGCAACCCGCTACGAAGCGACAGCCAGCACAGGGTCGCAGGCGTCTACCTCGTCGACGCCCTGGCCTGGCTCAAAAGACGGCATATCTGGTCCGTCATACCCGAGCCGTAGACGACGCCGGCTGCAAAGTTCCTACTGCGAGCAAGGAAACCGGTCTCGCTCCTACCCGGCTGGCAAGGCGGCCGGGCGCTCGACGGTGCTTTCGATCATGACGTGGGCGCCTCGCTCGCTTGATTCCAGCGTCGCATGCATGATGTCGAGCACGTGGTAGGCCAGGTCGCCGCTCGCCCGGGCCGGACCTTCGCCGCGGATCGCGCGGGCCAGGTCGGCGACGCCGAGCCCACGGCTGTTGTCGGTGGAACCGTGCGACAGCGGCACCTCCCGCCACGTCGGAGCGGCGGGACGTGCCCCGGAATCGGCGTCGCCGGGCCTGGGCTGCCGGAGCGAATCCGCCGTCTCATCCTGAAGCAGCGAGACCGTCCCGCCGAAGGTGTTGGGATCGGGCAGGCGCAATGTTCCCTCGGAGCCATAAAGGACGAGGGACGAATGAACCGTATCGTAGAGATCGAACGAGGTGACGATTGTGGCGATCGCGCCGTTCTCGAAGTCGAGCGCGGCCGCGATGTGGGTCGGTGTGTTGACCACGATCGTCTCTCCCCGCTTCGGCGCGCTCGTGATCGTCCGCTCGGGGAAGCTGACGCCGGTCGTCGATCCAACCCGCCGGACCGGCCCGAGCAGGCTGACCAGCGCGGTCAGGTAATACGGGCCCATGTCGAACATGGGGCCGGCACCTGGCTGGTAGTAGAAGGCGGGGTCCGGATGCCAGCGCTCGTGACCTCGAGTGAACATCGTCGCCGAGGCGGCGATCGGTCGCCCGATCGCGCCATCATCGAGCAGCTTGCGCCCCGTCTGCAGGCCACCGCCAAGAAAGGTATCGGGCGCACCGCCGACAAGGACGCCGTTCTCGCGAGCAAGCCGCAGCAGCTCGCGCCCATCCTCGCGAGCCGCCGTGAGCGGCTTCTCGTTGTAGACCGACTTGCCGGCACGAACCGCCGCCAACGCAACCTCGGCGTGCGCCAGCGGGATCGTCAGGTTGACGATCAGCTCGATCCCGGGATCGGCGAGCAACTCGTCGACCGTGACCCCGCGAACGCCATAGGTGGTGGCGCGATCTCGCGCGCGCTCGACGATCGTGTCGGCGACGGCAACCACCTCGACATTGTCGAACCGCGTCGTCAGGTTGGTCAGGTAGATGTCGGAGATGTACCCGGCGCCGACGATCCCGACGCGGACCGGTCCCGCTCCTTCGCTGCTCATGTGATGCACGCTCCTTGCCTCGCTCGCCTCGCATCCGTGCCGGCACGAGCGGTTCCTGTCGTGGCCGGTCTTGCACGCGGCATCGGGGCCCGCTGACTGACGGCCCGGCCAACGGGCACTCGGTCGGCGGGAAGCCTTATTGCGGGAGCGATGCCGGGCGCTCGACGGTACTTTCGACCGTGATGTGCCGCCCTTCGACGCTGGACTCGAGCACCGCCGTCATCACGTCGAGGACATGATAGCCAAGCTCGCCACTGGCGCGATGCTTCTCGCCCGTCTGGATTGCATTGGCCATGTCCCACACGCCGAGCCCGCGGCTGTTCTCCGTATTGCCATAGGTGAGGGGAAGATCTTCCCAGGTGTTGTCGCGGGAACCGCCCCGAAGGTGCTGTATCGGCCCGCCGAAGGTGTTCGGATCGGGGAGCCGGAGCGTGCCCTCGGTGCCGTAGACGACCAGGGTCGAGCCGTTGGTTTCCCAGACATCAAAGGAGGTGCCGAGCGAGCCGACGATCCCGCTCTCGAACTCGAGCCCGCCGACGATGTGGGTCGGCGTTGTGACAGGAATCTTCTCGCCCTTCTTGGGGCCGTTGCCGACGGTCCGCTCCGCGAAGCTGGCCCGCGCGAGCGCGCTGACCCGCTTGACCGGGCCGAGAATGGAGGCCATCGCCTGTACGTAGTAAACGCCGACATCGAAGAGTGGACCGGCTCCCGGCTGGAAGAAGAAGTAGGGATCCGGGTGCCACGCTTCCATGCCGCGGCTCAGCATGAACGCCGAGACCGCGACCGGATCGCCGATGATCCCGTCGTCGAGATACTTGCGAGCCGACTGGAGCCCGCCG
>CADCWJ010000726.1 GCA_902806365.1 uncultured Thermomicrobiales bacterium | reverse complement strand
TATCGAGCGAGGCGACAGGGTGCTGCTTTCGACTCCGGACGGCGACGTGTACCGAGCTGCCCAGTTCGTGGAGAAGCCGGACCTCGAGCGCGCGCGCGCCTACATCGAGAGTGGCCGCTTCCTCTGGAACGCCAGCATGTTCGTCTGGAGGGTGGACACGTTTCTTGCCGAGTTGCGCACCTTCCTGCCGGATCTGTGGGACGGACTGTCTCAAATTGTCGCGGCCAGTAGTACCGCACAGCAGGATGCCGTTATTGGCGAAATCTGGCCCCGCCTGGAGGACGTGACCGTTGATACCGGAATCATGGAACGCAGCGAACGTGTTGCCGTCGTGCCCACCGAGATGGGATGGTCCGACGTGGGAGATTGGCACGGATTAGGTGCCCTGCTTGCGCAAGACGAGTCTGGCAACAGCGTGCGGGGGGACATCATGAGCACTGACTGCTCCAACAGTGTGGTGTGGTCGGATACGGGCAGGATAATCTCTCTCGTTGGGCTCGACAGCATCATTGTCGTCGATACTGCGGATGCGTTGCTTGTGGCCCATCGAAGCCAGGCGCAACTTGTGCGCTCGACGGTTGCCCAGCTCAAGGAACTAAATAGAATCAAACTGCTCTGACAAGGAGCGGGAACGGCCGCACGGCCGTCCCTTCCAGCGCGCAGTGTGCAAACCCGCACCAACACGCCGCCAGCACTTGGCAGCCTGCGGCAGGTCGGGACCAGCCAGGGATCCCGAGCGAAAAAGGACAAGGGTCGAGGGGGCCGGTCGTCTTGCTGTCGGGCGTGAAATTGCCGCCCCGGATGGCCGCAACCGCCCTTCCGGCCCGACCTCACGACGGCCAACCCCAGGAACGAGATCGCCGGGCATCTCCGGAAATTACCGGCGGCCAGTCCCCAGATCTTTCACCGCGCGTGCAAACGGATCCCGCCCGAGCGGGCCAACCAGTCCTCCGAACCGAACGAGAGCTACCGGGTCGAGCGCCTCGGGCAAGGCATCTCCACAAGCACCACCCTCCTGGCGGAGCTGGCGACCGGATCGCGCGCACGGGCGGTCAGTGCAGCACCTTGAGCCCGACGACGCAGCCCACGATCCCCAGCAGCAACAGCACCCTGACGAGCGAGATTGGCTCGCCGCCGAACGCCATCGCGTAGGCCGTGGTCAGCACCGCCCCGATCCCCACCCAGACCGCGTAGGATGTCGCGGTCGGCAGCTCTCGCATCGCGAAGGCGAGCCCGGCCATGCTCGCGATCAGCGCCACCGCAAAGATGATGGACGGCCCGAGCCGGCTGAACCCCTCCGACTTGCCGAGGGCCGTCGCCCACACCGCTTCGAGCATCCCGGACACGATCAGGACAATCCAGGCCATGCGACGTTCCTCCGGAGTCATCGTTTCCCCAGGCGCACGTCCGCCTCTGGACCGCCCGGTGATTACATTGGGGTGGGCAGGGACCGCAATCTGACTGGCGATTCTCGTCGCCTCCGCGCTCCCAAACCCTTCCGGACACCGTACGTACGAAACGATGGCACGTCAGATGCGTTTCCGTTTCCGGTTATAGCCGAAGTTCGTGCCACCTGGAGCGGTTCCCTCGCAGCCTCCGCGGTCAAGCGAGACGGGAAGCAGACAAGGGAACACGCCAGGCGGGCGGCACTTCTGGCGACAACCACTTCGTCGCGCTCGGGATCACGGGGGAGGAGTGCCTATGACGAATCCGATGCGAGGCAAGGATCGTCTCCACATGGGGCCTTTTCGATTCTCGGGGCAACGACGAAACAGTTGGAGCCGTGGTCCATGTTCCACACGGAACGGATCAGCTGCGGCAGGTTAGACGTTGATCGGATGACGACGGGTCATGACCGATCTTTCCCGGAAAGGATGAGGTTCATGGATTTTATCTTGTGGCTGATCGTTGGACTGATTGCGGGCGGCATCGCCAGCATGATCGTTCCGGGCCGAACACCGGGTGGCACGTTTGGCGCCCTGGGTGTCGGTCTGCTCGGCGGTATCATCGGCGGGTGGATTCTGAACCTGCTCGATGTTGACACCAACCTGAGCTGGATCGGATCGCTGGTCGTTGGCACGATCGGCGCGGTCATCGTTCTTTACGCCCTTCGCGCGATGAGCAACCGGACGTAGGGCACGATCGCATAACAGTTCGTTGAAGCAGGATGTAGGCCGGGTGCCTCCAGAGGCACCCGGCCTACGTCGGTACACAGGAGCAATACACATGGATCGCGACAAGAACGTCAACGAGACCTCCGGCATGGAAGTCGACCCAACTCCCTTCGAGCATCGTCAAGGCTCGGCTGCGTCGCACGTCAATGAAGACAATGACATTCGGGTCGATCTCCATGAAGAGGAGATGTCGGCGACCGTTCGCGAGGTTGACCGGGGCGCGGTACAGATCGAGAAGGACGTCGTGACCGAGGAGCAAACGCTCGAGGTCCCGGTGACCGAAGAGCGGGTCAACGTCCAGCGCCGGACCGTCGACCGCCCCGTTTCGGCGGGCGACGATGCCTTCCGGGAAGGCACGATCGAGGTTCCCGTCTACGGCGAGGAAGTTGACGTCCAGAAGCAGGCCCGCGTGGTCGAGGAACTGGAGATCGACAAGGAAGCGGTCCAGGCCACGGAACGCGTCACCGGCACCGTTCGCCGCGAGGAAGTCAACATCGATGGCGAGATCGTCGATGGTGGCACCACCGGAACCACGACGGGCACCACGAGCACGACCGAAACCTCCGGCACCAGCGGTGGCGGGCTGCTCGACAAGGCGGCCGATGCTATCACCGGCAACAAGAACAATCCGCGAAACTAGATCGCATCGCGTGATGCGCACCTAATACGAACGAGGGACCATGAGCCAGCGAACTGAAGAACCGACATTTCAGGGTACGGGGGACGGTCATGTTACGACCGGCCAGCACTACTCCGTTCCAACCACGACTCGCGTCAATACCTACCCCACAGGTGGAGGTGGCGACATGGTCGAGGTGAAGAACCGGGTCCAGTTCGGTCCGATCATCGCTGGCGTGCTGACCGCAATCGCGACGCTCCTGATCCTCACCGTCCTCGGGCTCGCGATCGGTGCTTCTGCCCTCGAACCGCGTGACGCGGGCGAGGGAGTCGGCACCGGAGCGGCGATCTGGGGCATTCTCAGCGCGCTGATCGCCTTCTTTCTCGGCGGGTGGGTTGCGGCCAAGACGGCCGCGGTTGCCGGCGCGGGAAGCGGCATGATCAACGGCCTGATGGTCGGCGCCGCGATCATCGCACTGGTGCTGTGGCTGACCGGGACCGGGGTGAGCAACATCCTCGGCACGCTTGGCAGCAACATCGGGGACATCACCAACGCCGCCCAGAATCAGGGCACGACCACGACCGATGTTCAGCAGCAGGCAGAAGACGCGGCCGCCGCGGTCGATGTCAACAGCGCATTCGACACCGTTCGGGACGCCGCCTGGGGCACGCTCGCCGGTCTGGTGTTGCCGCTGATCGCCGCCGCGCTGGGTGGCCTTCTCGGTCACAACAAGCAGCACGACGTGATGCAGCGCACGGCCACGGTCGGGCAAGGCAACTCGCGCCCTATCTGAACCGAGTAGCAATCCGAAACACCCGAAGTGACCGGCCGCTCCCTTCGGGGGTGGCCGGTTTGGCGTCCGCCCGGAGTTCGCCCACCGGCGAAAATCGTAAGGGGCCGATCGTGCAAGCGGCATCGGTATCGACCCTGTGCATCGAGGATGCACGTTGGTGCCAGCGTTGCCCAAAAACGCCTCGTCTGGCAACCGCTCCATTGGCGAGGACGTTTGGCGTCTCACCGGGGTTGGCATGCGGCGGTGCCGTACCGAAGCCGCTTACAGGGCCGATATCCGGTCGGCCCCTCCAAGTGATAACCTGGCTCTCCCGTTCGTAACAGGATTGACAGCGATACGTTCCCCTACGTTTCCTCGCCGGTCGCATCTCGTGGCCCCGAGCGGCAGAGCCAGGCGACGCCCCCGACGCCCAAGACCAGGGCGATAACCCAGGACATGCCATCGGCGCCGGATTGCCCGTTCCACAGCCACCAGGCCGGATGCCACAGCTTGTCGACCTCCTCCGGCCGGACGCGGAAGATGTACGACGACGCGAGAACCCCGGTCACCAGCGGCGCGATCAAGCTCAGGCGGGCGTCGATCAGCCGGCCCACGAGAAACGCAAGCCCGGTCAGTCCGACGATGTTGCGAGCGACAACCCATTCGAGGTCGACCTTCGGCGCCAGGTTGGTCCAATCCGAGACGAGCCACATCGCGAGCCCAACGCTCACCGTCAGCAACGAGCCGATGTGCAGCCCCCGGAGCAGTGGCAGGGAACGGGCGGCGGTCCGTTCCGGCTCGCCGAAGGGGGACCAGACGCTGACCCCGATCAGCGCTGCGACGATCACCGACGCGAGCTGCAGCAGCAATGCCTGCCGCATCGCGCTCCTGCCCCCCCATTCCTCCAGAACCCCCAGCAATCCGCAGTTCGCCAGCACCAGCACGGTGCTCATCAGCATCCCGCGCGCCCGCAGGAAGAGCGCGAGCACTTGCCACCGCGGGACCGGACCCAGACGCACGCTGCCTCTCGCGAGCAGCGATGGTCGCTCGATCATCATGGCATCTGGTCCAGCGTGAGCGTGCCGGCGCGAAGCGCGTCCCAGTTCGCCTCCAGCCAGGCCCGCTGCGCGTCCGGGCTCAGCGCCGCGAAGCGATCCGCCGCCGCTGGGATCCCTCTCGCGTAAAACGCTTCGGCCGCCGGATCGACGCTGACCATGAATCCCCCCATGTCGTCCATCGGAACAGGAGTCCCCATCAATTCGGCCGGATAGCTGAACATTCCGGCATTGCTGTTTTCCGGGTCGACACGGCCCGAGAGCCAGGTGAGGATCACGCTTTGGGCGGCGGTGAAGCCGTGACGCTCCTCTGTAAATGAAAAGAACCCTTGGCCGAGGTCAAAGGCATACGAGAGTTGATTCCCCGGGTGGAACGTGCCCACCTTGTCTCGATCCGAGTTGTACGAAGCACCTCCTTGCTCCCAGTGCGTTGGCACGCCAGGCAATCCAGCAACCGGCGCGACAAAGGAATCGATCCGACGGGCCGACTCGTCCAACTTCGCTTCGTAGGCCGGATGAACACAGACCTCGACGATGGCGGTCGTCTCGCAGGACCACGTAAACGGAATTTGCGGATCATCCTCGCCCGAGTAGCCATACCCTCCGTTGTACCCCATCACCCGGTTCGCACCGACGAGGGCGACCGCGCAGGAGATGGCGAGGGCGGCCCAGGCGATCCAGTTCCGGCGCCAATGGCGCAGCAGCGCGATCACGACAAGCACGACCGCCGCCGCTCCGGTCAGCCAAAGTAAAGCGGACGAGAGATAGCCGGAGGGAAGCTGGAAAAAGATATCAGGTCCGCGATTGGCAATCAGCCCCCATGGTGAGAGCGGCCGGATCGCCAGATCGGAATAGGTTTCGTTGTGGTTCCGGGTCAACTCCTGAATGAAATCGGGTGCGGCCGCGACGAAGAACGCCACCCCGACGGCAAGGATCGGGCTGAATTTGCCGCGCACCATCCGCCCGACGAGGAACCCAATAGCGGCCAGGATCACGATCCCCAGCGCCCCTGTCCCGATCAGCGCCAGGTCCGGCCCGCCCCAGGTCGCCTCCGTGACGCCCTGAAAGCCGTACCAGGCTGCGACCAGTACGTAGCCGAGGAGACCCCAGAAGGCCGCCGTCGCGACATGCAACATGTCCCGCCGGAACGGGTTGGTCGCCATCGTCTCGACCAGCCCCTGGACCCGGCGCCGCCGGTCCCGGTCGACGAGCCAGGCGGCCAGCGCCGCCGCCAGTGGTCCAACGATCATGTAGCTCTGCATCGTCCATTTGCTGAGATTGGGCCAAAGCGTGACGCCTTCCCAGTTCATGTTCCGGTTCATGTAGACGCCGAGGCCGACCATCAGGGGCAAGAGCCAGTAGCCCTGGCTCCTGCGGATCTCGATCCAGAGCAGAGAGAGCAGCGAGCGGATCGCATCC
>CADCWJ010000725.1 GCA_902806365.1 uncultured Thermomicrobiales bacterium | reverse complement strand
GGCAGCGACGGAACACGCAACGCATACGCACGGTTCATGAAGCTTCCGTGCCAGTGAGACCGGGTTCCGGAAGTCCACCTGCCTGAACGCCGAGAAGGCACGGCCGGGTGCTATCGTGATCGTCCCCTACAATCGTGCATGAACCGCGGCCTCCCAGTCGGGGCGGAGGAGGTCGAACACCAGCGTGTCCATGAACTGGCCGCGACGGTGGACATCGGCGGTCAGCCGGCCGGCGAGGCGGTACCCCTGCTTGCGCAGCGCGGCGGCGGAACGGGTGTTTCCGGCGAATACCGTCGCCGAGATCGCGTGCAGGCCAAGCGTCTCGAAGGCGAAGCGGAGCAGGAGGTGCTTGGCCTCGGTCCCGATCCCCTTTCCCCGGTGCGCCGCGTCGAACAGGCTGGATCCGGTTTCGGCGCTGCCATTGACGAGATCGATGTGGCGCAGCGTCACTATCCCGATGCAAAGATCATCGGTGCGCTGGCAGACCGCGAACATCAGCTCCCGTGGGATAGCACCGGCCGGTGGCGGGCGAAGCCCGTGCGCGAAGGCGAGTGCGCTGGTCGGGATCCGGCCATCGTCGTAGAACTCGACTTCAGTCTCCTCCGTCCAGGAGCGCGATAGCACCTCGGCATCGGACTGCTCCACGAGACGGAGATAGATACGCTCGCTGGCGGCGACCTGGTTACGCATCGGCATGCTCCATCGGGTCCCGAACCGCGTGGTTCCAGGCGGGGTTGACGATCTCGAACGTGAGCAGATCGACACGGTCGTCAGGGCGGCGGATGTGCTCCCGGAGCCGGACACTCTCGCGCATGCCGAGCGAGATCGCCCGCATGGTCGTCGCGGCGTGGTCGGCCGGAACCTGGATCGTCACGACCATCAGGTCGAGTTCGCCCAGCATCCAGGGGAGCAGGAGGGCGAGGATTTCGGCATGGATCTCGTCCCGCTCCGCGACCGGGAGCCAGGACGCGGCGCTCGGCCGGATCCTGCCGATCCGGTCATGCCGGCGCTCGACCATTGCACCGCCAAGCGTCACTCCGTCAGGGACGGAATCGACGATCAGGCGGGTCTCCGGCGCGGAACCCCAGGGATGAATCTCGGTCGACCGCAGCAACTCCTCGGCTTGCGTCTCGCTGATCGGAAACGCTCCCTCGTGCCAGGATGTCGCGCTCCGGGCATCGGCAAGCACGGGATGGCGCAGGCCCAGCCGGGAGCCGGTCAGGAATGGCGCGGTCCGTTGCCGACGATCGTGCACGCTCGCTCTCCCTTTCGCTTGCTACGTGTTCAAAAAACTGTACCAAACGGATAGGCATGGACGGGCGCCGTCGCCGCCCTCGATCGCCACGTAGAATGGAGCCAGTCGCCGCCGGAGTTCCATTGATTCGGGACGAAGGCCGGCCCGCTCGTACGGGAGTTTCAGTCCATGACGCAAGCCGCACCGCAAGCCGCACCGCAAGCCGCACCGCAAGCTGCTCCGCACGCCGCACCGTCGGTGTCGCCGCTGATCCAGTTGACCGCTCCGGGGCGCCTTGTCCGGCCCGGCTCGATCCTGCTGCTCTCCTGCTACGAGCTCGGGCATCAGCCGCTCAGCCTGGCCGGGCCGATCGGGGTGCTGCGGGAGGCAGGCTTCCACCCGCGCGCCGTCGATCTGGCGGTCGAGGAACTGGACGATGCGACGATCAGGGCCGCACGGCTGATCGTGATCAGCGTGCCGATGCATACCGCAATGCGGCTCGGCAGCCGGGTCCTGAGCCGCATTCGCGATCTGGGCTCGACCGCCCACGTCGCCTTTTTCGGCCTTTACGCGGAACTGAACGCCGGGTACTTGCTGGGAGCTGGGGCAAGTGGCGTGATCGGTGGGGAGTACGAGATCCCGCTGCGGGAGCTGGCGCGACACATCCACGCCGGGCTGCCGGTTACGGCGGGCGCGGTGCCCGGCGTGCGGGTCGATCACCGGCCCGCGGCGGCGGTCGTGGAGCGCCCGGTCTTCCCTGCTCCGGTGCGGGATGCGTTACCCGCGCTCCGCTCCTATGCCGGGTTCGAGCGCGACGGCGTCATCATTTCCGCCGGGTATGTCGAGGCCACCCGCGGCTGCCATCACACCTGCAGCCATTGCCCGATCACGCCTGTCTACGGCGGCTCGCTGGTGGTGGTGCCGAGGGACACGGTGCTCGCCGACATCGCGACCCAGATCGAGGCCGGCGCACGCCACATCACGTTCGGCGATCCTGATTTCTTCAACGGGCCGGCACATTCGTTGCGGATCGCGCGGGTGATGCACGAGCGATGGCCGAACGTCTCGTTCGACGCGACGATCAAGATCGAGCACCTGCTGGAGCACCGGCGGCGATTGCCGGAGCTGGCGGAGCTGGGTTGCGCCTTCGTGGTCTCGGCGGTGGAATCGCTCAACGGCGAAGCACTGCGCCGGATGAAGAAGGGGCACTCGGCGGCGGATGTCGAAGAGGCGATCGGGTTGCTCGACGCGGTCGGGATCCCGATGCGCCCCTCCCTGCTGCCGTTCTCGCCATGGGAGACGCTGGAGAGCTATCTGGAGCTGCTGCGGTTCATGGCGAGGCTGGGCATGCAGGCCAACATCGACCCGGTGCATTACGGGATCCGGCTGCTGGTTCCGCCTGGCTCGGCGGTGCTCGACGATCCCGACGCGGCATCCTGGATCGGTCCGCTCGACCCCGAGGCGTTCTCCTACACATGGATTCACCCGGACCCCCGGATGCAGCGCCTGGCCCATGAGGTGAGCGCGGCGGCGGAACGCGGGGCAAGGGAGATGGAGCCGGCCGAGGAGACGTTCGTCGCGATCTGGACAGCCGCCCATGCCGCGGCGGGCGGCGAAGTCCCACCGGTCCCCGAGACGCGGGTAACGCGGCCGAAGCCACCGCGTCTGACCGAGACCTGGTTCTGCTGCGCCGAGCCGACCGCCGAGCAGTTCGACGCATTGACACGCCGGCCCGCCAAGTCCGATCCGGTGTGACTTAAGGGAACTGTCAGGGAGTCGTCAGTAGCGGTTCAGCTTGCGGCGCTATCGTTGGAATCAGAAAGTGAGATACATGCACCGCTTCAGCGGGTGTCACGCAATGATCTTGCTTTCCTCCCCCACCCCCAGGTTTCGGGTCGCCGGCGAATACTTCGCTGGCGGCCCGGTTCCATTTCCGCCGGAACTTCCTTCCACTCCGGAGTGAGCCGGTCTTGCAAGCGGCATTGCCGCTGGCCTTCAACCAGCATGTAAGCAGTGAACATTCAATCAAGCTTAAGTTGACATTCAGGAAAGCTTCAGACTCCTGGTCCATACTGGGTGGTGCTGGAGACGCCTCTCCCAAGGATTCCCAATCCGGCGTCGACGGTAATCTCTCCTCCCCCACCCCACCATCGGCGGACACCCTCGCGGGTCGTCCGCCGATCGTGTTTCCGCCAGAGCGTCCCCCGGCCCTGGCGGTGCGGTACCATTGACTCCAGACTCGTCCTTCGATGGGGTGCATCGCGACATGCTGACGTTCCGCTCCGGGAAGGACGCCGATGAGGCCAGCGCCATGAGCAACTCCCCCCCGGCAGCCACCCAGCAGTCGCGCCTTCTGGTCGTCGAGGATGAACCGTCGATCTCCGGGTTCGTGCGTCGCGGGCTGATCTTCGAGGGGTTTGATGTGGAGATCGCCGTCAATGGCCGGGTTGCGCTGGAGGCGATCCGGGACCGCCGGCCCGATCTGATGATCCTCGACCTGATGTTGCCAGAAATCGACGGGATCGAGGTGACCCGCCGGGTGCGGGCCGCCGAAGACGCCGATGGGCTGGAGCGTATGCCGATCCTGATGCTGACCGCGCGCGATCTGGTAGCGGACCGGGTGACCGGGCTCGATGTCGGCGCGGACGACTACCTGATCAAGCCGTTTGATTTCGACGAGTTGCTGGCGCGGGTCCGGGCCTTGTTGCGGCGTGCCTCGCCAGCGGCGACACGAG
>CADCWJ010000724.1 GCA_902806365.1 uncultured Thermomicrobiales bacterium | reverse complement strand
TCCGCACGTAAGCTGATCAACAGGCTGCATCGGGGCCGCCCTAGTCAGTGGCACCGGTGGCGGCCAATCGGAGAAAACCCTTCATGGCAGCACCAGCAATAGCTCCGGAAACGAGACAGACTGGTGCCACCGGCACCATCGTCCAGATTACCGGCGTCGTCGTCGACATCGAGTTTCCGCCGGATCAGCTTCCAGGCATCTACAACGCCCTGGTTACCAATCTTCCGGATGGTACGCGCCTTACGCTCGAGGTCCAGCAGCACCTTGGCGATGATCGCGTCCGCGCTGTCGCGATGAGCACGACCGACGGGTTGCGCCGCGGACAGGACATCGTGGACACCGGCGCGGCGATCGCGGTCCCGGTCGGGCCGGGTACCCTCGGACGGATTTTCAATGTCACGGGTGACCCGATCGACGAGCTGGGCGAGGTTCAGGCGACCGAGTATCGCCCGATCCACCGCGAGGCGCCACTTTTCGATGAGCAGTCGAGTTCGGTCGAGATTCTCGAGACCGGCTCCAAGGTAATCGACCTGATCGCCCCGTTCACAAAGGGCGGCAAAGTCGGCGTCTTCGGAGGTGCCGGAGTAGGCAAGACGGTCATCATCACCGAGCTGATCCGCAACATCGCGGCAGAGTTCGGTGGCTATTCCGTCTTCTGCGGGGTCGGCGAGCGGACCCGTGAGGGTACGGCGCTCTGGGGCGAACTCAAGGAGTCCGGCGTCCGCGATCAGACCGCAATGATCTTCGGCCAGATGAACGAGCCACCGGGTGCCCGCCTTCGCGTCTCGCTCTCGGGTTTGACCATGGCCGAGTATTTCCGCGACGAAGGCCGCGACGTGCTCGTCTTCATCGACAATATTTTCCGCTTCGTCCAGGCCGGTTCCGAGGTTTCGGCGCTCCTCGGTCGGATGCCGAGCGCGGTGGGCTATCAGCCGACCCTTGCCAACGAGATGGGGCAGCTTCAGGAGCGGATCACCTCGACCAAGACCGGCTCGATCACCTCGGTCCAGGCCGTTTACGTTCCCGCCGACGACTATACGGACCCGGCGCCATCGGCCGTGTTCGCACATCTCGATGCGTCCCTGACGCTGGAGCGCTCGATCGCCGAGCGCGGCATCTTCCCGGCGGTTGATCCGCTGACCTCGACCTCGCGCATCCTCGATCCGCTCATCATCGGGCAGGAGCACTACACGGTCGCGCGGGAAGTGCAGCAGGTGCTCCAGCGGTATCGTGAGCTTCAGGACATCATTGCCATCCTCGGCGTCGAGGAGCTGAGTGACGACGACCGGCAGACGGTGAACCGGGCGCGCCGGATCGAGCGCTTCATGTCGCAGCCATACTTCACCGCCGAGCAGTTCACCGGCAATCCGGGCCGGTTTGTGCCGCTTGCCGACACCGTCCGCTCGTTCCGGGAGATCCTCGACGGCAAGCACGACACGCTTCCCGAGGCGGCATTCATGTACAAGGGGGCAATCGAGGAAGTCGTCGAAGCAGCCGCCCGCATGGAAGCCGAAAACCGCTAACCTGGAGCGTTAGACCGACATATCCGGCGCCGCCCGTTCCCGTACGGGTGGCACCCATTCCTGATGGGGCCAGCGTTGTGCCGGCCCTGTCTGGCAATGCCGCATGTCACGCCCGGCCATCCGTGCAATCGCCCCGCAAGGGATGCCGGGCATATGGCATCGCCCCTCTCGTGCGGACACCAAGGAGATCATCAGCGTGGCCAAACTCTCGGTCGAGATCATCACCGGCGAGCGACTCGTCTACCAGCAGGACGATGTCGACATGGTCGTCGCCCCTGGATCGGAAGGCACCATCGGCATCCTTCCCAGCCACGCAGCGTTGA
>CADCWJ010000723.1 GCA_902806365.1 uncultured Thermomicrobiales bacterium | reverse complement strand
GCAAGGAACTGATCCCCTTGCCGATCGGGCGGGCGGAGACACTCCGGAACGGCACCGATGTCGCCATCCTTGCCGTTGGCTCGACTGTGCTCCCGGCGGAACGAGCGGCCGACCGACTCGAGGACGAGGGAATAAGCGCGGCTGTGATCAACGCCCGCTTCGTCAAGCCCCTCGATGAAGCGCTGATCCTTGATCTGGCCCGCTCCTGCGGCGCTCTGGTCACAGTTGAAGAGAACGCCGCAATCGGCGGGTTTGGCTCGGCGGTGCTTGAGTTGCTGGCGCGCGAAGGCATCACGGTACCGGTCAAGGTGCTTGGCGTCGGCGACCGGGTGTGGGAGCAGGCGTCACAGAACAGGTTGCGCGAGCTTGCCGGGATCGGCATCCCCCACATCGTCGCGGCCGCTCGCCACGTCGTCTCGGGCCACCGCGCCGGCGCAGTGGTGCGAGATGATGCCGCTCGGGTCGCGACCCGGTAAACGGCGAAGTGGAGGGCGGGTCTGGTGCCGTTGTGACGAGCGATCCCCGCAGTCCTGAAGGGAAGGAGGCACGGCTCTCGTCCCTGCCGGACCTGTCCGAGAGGCAGCAACTTCAGCTCGACACGTTTCGAGACGCACTCTTCGAGCACAATAAAACAACAAATCTCACGGCCATACGCGATCTGGACGGGATCGAGCGGCGACTGATACGTGAGAGTGTCCGGCTCGTTCGACCGTTGGAGAGCGTGCTCCCGCCGGAGATGGGGCGGCGCCCAAGGGTGCTCGATATCGGAACCGGTGGCGGGCTTCCCGGACTGGTGCTGGCGATCGCCCTCCCGGACATTGATTTCACGCTCCTCGACGCAACCGGCAAGAAGATCGCGTTCGTCCAGCGTGTGATCGATCAGATTGGCCTCACGAACGCACGAACGATTCACGACCGGGCGGAAGCGATCGCCCGTGATCCTGCATTGCGCGAGGCCTTCGATATCGCCGTGGCAAGAGCGGTGACGTCGTTGCCGGCGCTGATCGAGCTGGGCCTGCCGCTTGTGCGCCTCGGCGGACACCTTCTGCTGCCCAAGGGCACCGCGATCGATGACGAACTCCGGGAAGGCAAGATTGCGGCAGCGACCGTCGGTGGCAGGATCCTCCACGCGGCCAAGTTGCCGGAAGCAGGTTCGGGGATCGCGACCCGCCTCGTGATGGTGAAGAAGACCGCGCCAACGTCCGAAACCTATCCGCGACGCGCGGGGCTACCGTCCCGGAGCCCTCTGGGAAGGGATTCCGGGAAGGGGCATACGGGACTGCCGTGACAGCCAGGTGACAGACTCAGGCGTTGGCGTGCATGTCGGTCATGGAATGGCAGGAGTGCCGCCTCATTCGGGTCGGGCCCGATTCACTGGTGCCTGGGTAGAACCCGGACGACACTGTCAACCGGAAGCGTTGAGCGGCGCCGTCGCGCCTGTCCGGATGCTTCGCTCACCCGACCCCCGTCCTGGTGCGCCGAGATTCATTACACCTCCTCGGGACGCAACCCCTCGATCCTGCGAACGATGCCGAGACTGGCGTCGTAAGCCCGGCGACGGACCGGATTGGACAGGACATCGCGCGCGGCGATCAGGGAACGCATCCTGCCCTCGGAGCCTGCG
>CADCWJ010000722.1 GCA_902806365.1 uncultured Thermomicrobiales bacterium | reverse complement strand
TGGGCGGAGTATGAAGAGCACGCGCCCGCACCGATTCCACCGATGCCGGAGACTCTGCTCCGGATTGCCGAACCGGGCGGTGTCCATCCCGCGTGGAGCCTCCAGACGGAATCCGGCGAGATGGACCTCCTCGCGGCCCCCGCGCCGATGACGGATTTCTCGCTGCGCGCGACTCTCATGCTCGACGCCCCCGCCGGCGGAATCGCCTTCCGGCTCGATGGCGACACCGGTGGCGGCTACTTCATCGAGCTCGCGGCGGGGTCGGACGAGGTTGTCCTGCAGCGGTGGCTGCTGACGACGGAGGTCCGGCCCGGCCGCCGCTGGTTTGCCTACGACGAGATTCAGCGCGGTCGGCTGCGCGCTCCGTTCAGCCCCGGAGTGTCGATAGCGCTTCACCTGCTCGTCAACGGCCCCTACATCGAATGCTCGATCGATGGCGAGGTCGTGATCGCGACGCTCTCGGCGGCGCGGACCGAAGGCCGCGCCGGGGTGTGGGCCGACTCCGGCTCGGCCCGCCTTACAGACCTCACGATCGCTCCGCTCCGCCGACCGCAACACCACTGACCTGGGGATCACACCAGCAGCCAAGGCTTAGACGAATGTCACCGGCGCAGACTGTCCATGAAGCCAGCTCTCCCTCAGTGTGGGCATCAATTCTCCAAACGACCGAGGAGGGATTTCGGAAACGCCACATCGGCCGAGGCCACGGCCACTGCGGCAAGCTCAGCCCTACCGGACATAGCTCGCGCCGTTGACGTCGATCGTGGTGCCGGTGGCGTGCCGGGCCAGGCCGGACGTTAGGAACGCGACGACGTTGGCGATGTCCTGCGGCTCCGCCACCGCTCCGAGCCCGGTGTCCGCCGCGGCGACATCGACCCCGACCTCACGGGCAAAGATCTCGTTGAACGACGTATCGACATACCCTGGGGCGACGGCGAACGCAGTCACGCCATTGCGGCCGTAATGGCGGGCGATGGTCCGGGTCATCGCCACGATCCCGGCCTTGGCCGCGGCGTAGTGCCAATAGTCGGGATCGTCACCCCGGAACGCGGCCCGGCTGGCAATATTGACGATAATCCCCCCTGCAGATTGAGCGGAGAAGGTGGTGACCGCGGCCCGGCAGAGCGCGGCGGGTGCGATCAGGTTGACCGCGATCGATCTGTCCCAGACGCCGAGCCAATCGACGAGCGACGCATCCAGCGGCGCGGCCGGGTAGATCCCGGCATTGTTGACCAGCACGTCGATCTGGCCATGGATCGCATGGGCGCGTGTCCACATCTCATCGGTCGCGACGGCGTCCCCGAGATCGGCGCTCAACGCCTGCGCCGCGTCGCCAAGCTCACCGCGCAGCGCCGCCGTCGCCTCCAGGGAAATGTCGTGGAGCACGACGGTTCCACCAGCCTGGACAATCGTGCGCGATGTTGCGGATCCGATCGCTCC
>CADCWJ010000721.1 GCA_902806365.1 uncultured Thermomicrobiales bacterium | reverse complement strand
GCTTTGGCCAGCGACGCAACTACCGGCGTCCCGTGGGAACGGTTTCCGCTACATGTTCCAGGGAGCACGCGGCCCGGAGCCGTCGCGGATCCGGTGACGAACCGGGGGTGAAGAGGAAGTTAACTCTCTCAACTTCATGGAATGGGGAGGTGATCCGCCAGCCCCTCAGGACCGGATCGACCGGACGGCCGTGTCGATCCGGTCAAGGGCGCGGCTCAGGTTCGTCTCGGAGTTGGCGTACGACAGGCGAAGGTAGCCTTCACCGGCATCGCCGAACGAGGTTCCGGCGATCGCCGCCACCCCGTGTTCCTCCAGCAGCAGATCGGCGAACGCCTTGCTCGACAGGCCCGTCCCGGTGATGTTCGGAAAAGCGTAGAACGCCCCCTTCGGCTTGACGCAGGAGAGGCCGTCGATCGCGTTTAGCCCGTCGACGATCAGCGTGCGACGGTTCCGGAACGCCGCACGAAAGCCGGCCACCTCGTCCTGCGGGCCGGTCAGCGCCTCGATCCCGGCGCGCTGCACGGCGACCGAAGTGCAGGAGGCGCTGTTGATCATCAGCTTGGCGATCGGGCCGACCATGTCGGGCGGGAAGAGCCCGTAGCCGAGCCGCCAGCCCGTCATCGCGTAGGTCTTCGAAAAGCCGTCGAGGATCACGGTCCGCTCCGCCATCCCGGGGAACGACGCGATCGAGACATGCCTGCCCTCGTAGATCAGCTCGGCGTAGATCTCGTCCGCCAGCACGACCAGGTCATGCTCGACGGCGAGACGGGCGATCCGCTCCAGATCCGGCCCCGGCACGACGCCGCCGGTCGGGTTCGCCGGGCTGTTGAGGATGAGCAGCTTCGTGCGGTCGGTGATCAACCTCGCCAGCTCGTCGACATCGAGCGTGAATCCGCTCTCCTCGCGGAGCGGGATCGGGACCGCTTTGGCGCCGGAGAAATCGATCATCGAGCGGTAGATCGGAAAGCCGGGATCGGGATAGATCGCCTCGTCACCGGCTTCGAGCAGCGCGAGCAGGACGAAGAACATCACGGGCTTGCCGCCAGGGGTCACGATCACCTGCTCGGGGGTGTACGACACCTTGCGGCTGCCGTTGATGTAGGTCGCGATCGCGGCGCGCAGCTCGGCATCGCCCGG
>CADCWJ010000720.1 GCA_902806365.1 uncultured Thermomicrobiales bacterium | reverse complement strand
CGGGTCACAGAGGTGCATGCGGCATGGACCGAGGCGGAACGGGGTGCCCCTGGTGCCTTCACGCTCCAGTTGATTCTCGACAACGGGGCGGACGAGTATGTCTTGCGCCCGACCGCGGATGACGCCGACGTGCTGCTGGCGATGTGGGCGCGCAGCGAGAGTACGATGTTCGACCTCGGCCGCAAGGTATTCATGTTTAGCAACCTCGGCGGCTAAAGCGCGTCCTCGTCGCGGATCCGGCAAGGGCCTTGTCACCGGCCACGGCACGATAGGTCATCGTGACGTGGCCGGTCGTCTGCTGGCCACCGGTAGCCCGGATGACGAGCGCGCCTGGTCATGCAGCGATGCGGGCGATCACGCAGGCGACAGGGTAGGGATCGACATCCCCTTGCTCCTGACCGGTCACGAGAAAGCCGTGGTCCCCGAGCGTCGCGCTCGTGTCGTCCAGCCAGGTAGATACCCCTGAGGCCCAAGGCGGGAGCTGAGCGAACAGGCCCAGCGTGCCGCCGGGCGCGAGCAGCCGCAAGGTAGCCCTGAGATCGCGGGCCGCATGCGTCAGGAACGACGCGACATTCATCGCGCAGATCAGGTCGAATGATCCTGGCTCATCGTCCATCTCGTGCAGCGACGCGGTACGAAGTCGTACCCGGCCCGCATCGACCAGCGCGGTGTTCCGCTTCGTCGCGGTGGCGATCATCTTTGGCGAGCGGTCGACCCCGGTAATTGTCCCGGTCGTCAGCCGTTCGCCGATCAGGCTTAGGGCGACCCCGTGCCCGCAACCGACCTCCAGCACGCGATCCCCCGGGTCGAGCGGCAGCACGTCCACCATCCACTGGAAGCGCGGCGAGATCTTCGTCATCGATCGCTGCTCCAGTCCGTGAAAAGCGTTGTAGTATCGAAGCACTGTCCGGGACTGCCGGGCAGGTAGCACGCTGTCCCTGAACCCCGGATCGCGGCCCGCGATCGCGGACACCGTTCGGGTTGGACGGCGACGGCATGGAACACCAGGAGGTGCAGGATGAACCACTCCATCGACCGGAGCGATCTCCTGGAGACTTCGCTCCCCAGACATTGCAGCGAAGGATACCCATGTCCGTTACCGAATCCGATATCCCCGAGGTGTTTTTCAGCGATGGCTGGATAACCGCCGTCGAGTACCTGGTCTCCAGCGGCAAGGAAGGCACCGTCTTCTGTTGCCTCGCCGCTCCCCATACCGGTCACGACCGCCTGGCGGTGAAGGTCCACCGAAGCCGGGATCACCGATCGTTCAAGAACGACGCCGTCTACCTGAGTGGCCGTGCGATGGGGGTTTCCCTCGATGGCTCCAGGGGCTTGAAATCGAGCGGCATGCCCGACCGTCGCCTGGAGCGCGCCGTCACGAAACGGTCGAAGCGCGGCAAGGCGGCGATCCAGCACTCCTGGATCAATCACGAGTTCAACACGTTGCAGGTTCTCCATCAGGCGGGCGCGCGGGTTCCGGAGCCATTCACGATGTCCGGCCACGCGATGCTGATGGAGTACCTCGGCGATGCGGACGGCCCGGCGCCGCAGCTCAAGCACGTTGCCCTCGAGCGCCAGCGGGCGGTGGAAATGTTCACCGGGCTGATGCGGGAGATCGAGCTCTGGCTCGCCTGCGACCGGATCCATGGCGATCTCTCGCCGTTCAACATCCTCTACTGGCAGGGCAGGGCAATGGTGATCGACTTCCCACAGGCGGTGAACCCGCACGAGAACCCGGACAGTCTCCTTCTGCTGGAGCGGGACATCCGTAACGTGGCTACCTACTTCCAGCCCTTCGGCGTCGTGGCCGATCCCACCCGGATCGCGCAAGAACTCTGGTACCGCTTCATGCGCGGAACGCTGTAGGAAGGAACCCTCCTATGCGTGTACTCTGCCCGCGCTGTTGCATGAATCCGTAGGCGCAGACCCCATAGACAATGGCGAAGCCATTGAGCGGATGCGGTCCCTTCGTGTCTGCCCGCGGGTTCGCCATCGAGCCGGCTGATACCGGACGCCCGTATAGGACGACCGAAGTGCGGCTCCGTTGTATGAGGTCCCGATGCAGCTGCTGACACGAGGTCAGACCCGACGGATTTGCACCACCACTCGAAGAGCAGCACACGCCGGGCAAATGGAGCGCGTGATTGGTGGCGGGGTTCAAGGTGCAACTGCCGCACAGGGACGATACACGATCGCGCCCTACGATGGATCGATGGGAGATGGAGTCGAGTCCATCTCTCGAATGGCGGGATTGACGACCAGGGTGAGCGCGGTGGCGACATAACAGACGCCGACGGCGAGAAGGGTTGCTCGCAGCCCAATGCGGTCCAGAGCGACGCCCGCGAGCAGGACGCCAAGCGGCATCGCCGAGTATGCACCGGCTGTCACCATACCGAAAACGCGCCCGCGCATCGCGGCCGGTACCCGCTCGTGGCGCAGCGTCGCCAGCACGGGATTGAGCGGACCGGCTGCGACACCGCTGATGCCCTGGATCGCGAGCACGACCCACAGGGGTGGTAGCGCGACCAGCAGTAGGGAAGGAAGGGCGAGCATGATGAACGAGAAGACGAAGACCGGGCGACGCGGCAGGCGATGCCCGACCGCACCGTAGATCAGTGCTCCGATCACCGCTCCGCCGCCGGACACCCCGAAGATCAACCCAAGTGCCACCGCGCTGTCGAAGACGTCATTGGCCAGCACGGGAAAGACCACCGAGGTCTTGGCCGCATCGAGCAGGTTGGTGATCATCAGCGTGATCACGAGTGCCCGCAGCAAGCGATCCTGGCGGATGAAGCTCAGCCCTTCCCTCATCCCGGCGAGATAGCTCCGGGCGGGACCATCTGCCTGTGGACGCGGGAACGCCGGGATCCGCGCTGCGACCAGTGCCGCCGAGACCGCGAAGCTGGCCGCGTTCAGCCACAGCACGTTCGTCGCGCCAAGTACGGCGATCAGAACACCGGCCAGCGGCGACCCGATCAGGAGTGCGGACCGCTCGACGACCTGCGTATTGGCATTCGCCCGTTCGAGTCGCATCCCGGCCATGCTCGCCAGATCGGGCAGGAGCGACTGTCGCGCGGTCGCTCCGGGTGCATCGAGGACCGCGCCGAGGAAGACGAGGACGAGCAGCCGCCAGAACTCGAGGAGCCCAAGCGCATAGGTGAGCGGGATGAGGGCGACGGTCGCGCCGCTGGCGAGATCGGCGATGATGCTGGTGCGACGGAAGCCGAGGCGGTCGACGATGCCGCCGCCGAAGAACGCTGCCAGCACTGTCGGCAAGATGATGAAGAAAGCGGTGATTCCGGTCTGGGTGGCGCTGCCGGTTGTCTGCAGCACGAACCAGGGAACCGCGAGGTTGCTGAGCTGGTTGCCGATCAACGAGACGGCGTTGGCCCCGTACAGCGCGGAGAGCGGTACGCGGTTGCGGGTGGTGCCGATCAGGGCACTATCCATGAGGTGCCGCGCGAACCTCGAGCAGGGCACTATCCATGAGGTGCCGTGCGAATCTCGAGCAGGGCACACCTATCCCGGGCGTACGTCACATCCAGCGAGGCGGAGCCGTCAATGCTCTCCAGGCGCACGAGGGATATCGCTCTGCCGTCCCGTTCGATGGCCTGTTCGGGAAGCGTCCGTATACGGGTATGGTCGCGCCAGAATCGCCGGGCCTGAGGGATGAGCTTCGTGAGTCCACCGATCGTCATGTCCAGAATCGGGCCACATGCGGGGCAGGCAAAATGGGCTCCGAATTCGTCGCTCAACGGAGCTCGGGCCGGCATTCCGACCCGGTACTCCGCCCACGATCCACAGCGATAACAAGCGATCCGGCCGTCCGTGTACCCGCGAACCCAGGCACCGTGCCAGTAGGTCATGAGACGGTTGAATGCGGGTTTGTATCCGCTAATGCCCCGGAAGAGTTCCACAGACCGGTGGCTGGCTGTGTGAGTTCCATCCCGATGGCAATCGGGACAGCGAAACGCCACGTCTCCATCGTTGCGGCCGAAGCGTCCAATGAGCTGCCGCTGGCCGCATCTACCGCACCAGATCCGAGTTCTCTGCCATGGATCGAGCGCTGCCGGGCGGATTCCCCATTCGGTCAATGCTGGTGCCGATTTTCGAGCCAGCTCTTGGCGAAGCTGCTGCTTGCCACGGTGTAACGCGACGCCGACTGCGCTCTCGCTCATGTTCAGGGATCCAGCGATAGCGGTGTTCGAGCGGTCCTCAAAGTAGCGTTCGTCGAGAATCCGGCGCGTCCGTGGTGGTAGCTGATCCAGTCCGGAATGGAGCAGGGCCGCAAGCTCACCCCGCTCGACACAATCAGGAGCATCCGCGGTGTCTGCCACGGCCTGGTCCAGCGCGTCCCAATCGACGCGAGCCCGGGGCAGTCACTCCTGCTCGAGCCCCTGGGAGCGAAGCCAGCGCCGGCACACGTTCCGGGCGATGCCATGAAGCCATGCCCGCCGGGCGTCAGGATAGCGAAGCTTGTGAGCATTGCGCCATGCCTCGATCAACGTTTCCTGGGCGAGATCTTCGGCGACATCGGCACTGCCCGAGACCGAGGCACACAGCCGTACGAGCGCAGCACGATCTCGCAGTAACTGGTCTTCCGGCCAGTCCGGATCCGTCCGAGAGTGAAATGTCTGCCCCGCCACCTCGATGCCTCTTTCCTGGAGTACAAACGAGCGCCCGTTGCTTCTTCATATTCGAGTCGCCACGTTCCGTCCAACGCTTACACAAAACGTGCAACCTGAGGAGATTCCCGACAAGGACTACCGGCGGGAACTCGGAAGACCAGGGTGGGGACTGTTTCCACATCGCGGTTGGCAGGCTCATGAGCGCGGTATCGAGGATCGGGTCAGATACCAGAATGGAGCCGAGCAGACAGGTAGTAGTTGGAGGGCATCACGCGGATCGTTAGCAATTGGCACAACCCTTGCACCACGGGATGACAGTGGCACTCTTGATTCGACCTCACCATACCTATGTCATCTATCAACCTATCATGCATCCACTCACCAGGAGACAGCACCGTGACCAGCGACATCACCAATAGCCGGCAGCCTGTTGCCACGCCGCTCGAGGCCGGCCAAAGCGAAACCGGCGAGTACATCCCGGCCGGCGAGGCGCAAGGGGTGAATTCGCGCTTCACCGCCGACCAGGTCGCGGATGCCTTCGGGGTCGCGGTCGATCGCGTCCACAACGCCTTCCAGGGCGAGTACAACCTTGGGCCCGATGGCAGCGTCGATTCCCGCCAGGCGCAGGAACTCGCCGAGCTGATCATCGGCGACCTGCCGCTGGACCGGCAGGAGGCGG
>CADCWJ010000719.1 GCA_902806365.1 uncultured Thermomicrobiales bacterium | reverse complement strand
TCGTTAGAATGGCCCAGGATTTCAGTCTCCGCTATCCCCTCGTCGACGGTTTGCTTGTCGAGATCGGAAAGGAGCTCCTCGGCAATGAGGGTCATCCTTGCTTCCGTGTACCGCATCGCGGCGGCGCTGTCGCCATCGACCGACCCAAAGTTCCCCTGACCGTCGACCAGGGGGTAGCGGAGACTGAAATCCTGGGCCATTCTAACGAGGGTATCGTAGGCGGCGGTGTCGCTGTGGGGGTGAAAGTTCTTGATGACCTCGCCGACGATACCGGCACTCTTCTTGTACCGGGTGTTGGAGCGCATGCCCATCTGGTCCATGGCATAAAGTACCCGGCGATGGACAGGCTTGAGCCCGTCGCGGGCGTCCGGGAGTGCCCGCTGGACGATGACGCTCATGGCGTACTGTAGATAGGACTGCTGCATCTCGGATTCGATGCTCGCAATTCGAACGTTACCAATTTCCATGGAACGGGCTCCTGAGAAGGGGCTGCGGCGTGAGCCTAACGCTCCAGTTTACCAGATTAAGCGGTCTTCGGCATACGTTTCATACGTACGTACGTCTAGATTGGGTCAGGGGAACCGCCACGTCGAGAAGTGGGCCGAGAGCTACGACTCAGGAATCGTCACGACATCGAGCCAGCAATTGACCGTCCGACACGGGGACCGCTCGGGTCTGGAGCGTCGATCGAAATCGGGCCAGCGTCAAACGGAACAGACGGTGGCCGGTGCGACCGTCCTCATCCGTGGGCGAATCCAGGGCCTGTCGATGTGGGCGAACCGGGCTTACCGGGGTCTGCCGGTTCCAACACTCAACCGTTCGCTCCGGTACCAGCGGATAGCGGAGCGGGCCTAGCGTCACCCGGGGGACACGCACGATCGCGTCAGCCGTGCCCCAGATAGCTCGCGGCAGGGGACATTGCGGCAGGGTTAGGTCGTCAACGGGTTTCCGCAGTTGACGCAGAACCTGGCGCCAGCCTGGTTCACGGTCTGGCATTTGCCGCATGTAACGGTAGCGAGACTGGTCCCGCACGCAGGGCAGAACTTCGAGTCCGCCGGGATCGTCTGCTTGCAGTTCGGGCACGATATGGTCTGCACTGCCGCGGCTGGCTGCTGGGGTTGTGCCTGAGAGTCGCGCATCGCGCCCGCCATGGCCTGCCCGATCCCCAGTCCCGCCCCGAGGCCAACACCGGCGCCTGCAATATCGCCGGCGGTACCCTGATTCCGGGCAGCGTCCCCGATCGCCTGGGCGGTTCTGAACTGGGTGTAGGTTCCCATGTCTCCGAGGGCGGCCATGCCGGACCGCTCATCGATACGCTGTTGCACTTCTTCCGGTGGAGTGATCGCGCCAACCTGAAAGGTAGTCAGCTCCAGCCCGAGCCGGTTGAAGTCATCGGCGAGCGCCGCCCGGGCACCGTCCGAAACCTCTCGTGACATTTTGGCGAGATCGAGAATCGATGTCTGTACGTCAGCGAGGAGATCGTTGAACTCGGTGATGATCACGCTCTTGAGGAAGTCGTCGATCGCCGCCGTCGTGTAACTCCCCCGCTGTCCGACCACCTGATTCACGAGGAGCTGAGGATCGGACACGCGCATGCTATAGGTGCCGAAGGCACGCAGGCGGATCATCCCTAGCTCGGTATCGCGGTAGACCAGGGGCTGGATCGAGCCCCACTTCATGTCGGTGAATTCACGCATCGAGACGAAGACGACCTCGGCCTTGAAGGGCGAGTCTCCGCCGAAGGGTAAACCAATAAACGCCCCGAGAAGGGGGATGTTGTTGGTGGAAAGGGTGTGTCGCCCCGGCCCAAAGACATCGAGGGCCTTTCCATCCCTGAAGAATACGGCGCGTTGGCTCTCCCGCACGATCAACTGCGATCCCAGGCGAAACTCGCCCGATCCGTCCTCCGGAACGCGACGCACCAACTCATTGCTCGCCTCGTTCGGATACTCAATGACATCGATGATCGCCATGCTGTCGGCTCCGTTCACGAGGACTCGCGATAACGCCGGGCACCAGGAAGGGCGCCCGGCGCGGGATCGATGACGCGCGGATTACCCTTGAGAGGGTGATCCCGCCGATGGTGTCGTCTGCTGGGATGTGGCGGGAGAGGCGTCGGAAGATCCGGCACCAAGCTCGCCCGACACCTGGGATGAGCCGCTCTTGAGCGCTTCCAGTTCCCTCTCGAGGTCGAGATCGTAGTCGAGTTCGCGGAACTGGGCGTCGAACGAGTCGGTTCCGAGTTCTTCCAGAGCCTCGGTCTGCGCTTCGTTGCCGCGAATCTTCCGCTCCATGCGGTCCAGCTCGCCGCTGGCGTCGAGCGGAGAGAGCGTGGAGGTGAACTCGGTCACCTGCATCGACGCCTTGGCGCGCCGCTGGCGGGCCACCAGGCTGTCGCGCTGGCTCAGCGTCGTTTGGTACTTCGACTCGAGCAGCCCAAGCTGTTGCTTGAGCTTCTCGACCGTCTGCTTCTGGCTGTCATGCGTCTGCCGATACACCGCCGCGTTCTCATCGTTATCACGCTTCCGGCGCAACGCTTCGCGCGCGAGGTCGTCCTTGCCGGCCGCAACCGCTCGTTTGGCCTTCTCGGCCCACTCGTGGGAGAGATTGTTTGTCTCCTCGAGGTCCGCCTCCAGCTCCTTCTCCTGCGCAATCATCGCGGCGACCTGCGTTCTGGCCGTTGAGATGTTGGCCTGCATGTCGCGAAGAATCTGATCGATCATCTTTTCGGGGTCTTCGGCCCGATCGACGAGCTCGTTGACATTGGCACGGACAAGCCGCGACACACGATCGAGAATACCCATGCTGTTTCCTCCTCAGGACTGCGCCGCTCCGAAGAATTCGACGTCGAGATCGTTGATTGGCTTGCCGGTCAGGTACCGCGTTTCATCCCCAATGATATAGCTGAAGGCGACCTTCGATTCCGGCTCCCCTTCCGCGGTGAACGAATACTGGGCGGACACTCCCTCGCGTACGCCCTTGCTGGATTGCACGTTCGCTGCCGCCGACCGCATTACCAGACCTGGCGGTGTGCCGTCATCTTCCTGGACCAGCAGTGACGTCGGGATCTCTGGAACCGACGACGCGAGAAACCATTGCTCGGCGCCTTCGGCATTGTCGCCGACCCTTGCCAGACGTATGCGCCTGTCACCATCGACCAGTGTCACGATCGCGTCGGTCTGATAGTTGTCCCCGAGGACCGAAAAGGTGTCGCCAGGCTCGACGGAAAGGAGCGGAGACGGCTTGGGTTCGGGAATTGTGTCGAGAAGGCTCAAGACCTTGGCGTCCTGATGCGGCCTTGCGGTATCGACGACCTGCGCGCGGCCATCGACGAGCACATCCAGACGCGACACTTCATGCTGTAGCGTATCGAGATCCGAGTTGGCAGGCGTGGATATGGAGTTCGAGAGCCCGTCGACGAGCGTCACCAGCGTCGACACTTCCCGCTGGAGCGCGAGATCGAACTGCCGGATCTGATCGAGGACTGGCTCATCGACCGTGTTTTCGGAGAAGAGTCCTCCGTACCCGTAGGTAGCAGTCCGGATCCGATCCGCCAGCAGCCTTACCTGTCCGATCAACCGCTCGATCTTCGAGATTTGCGTCAGATCGCGCGCTTCGACCAATGCCGCGTTGCGGCGCGTCAGGGCATCGACCTGTGCCGAAAGAGCATCGGAGATCTCGTTCCGGATGCGCTTGTCGTCGTCCCGACGGTCTTCCTTCCGCCGGTAGCCGGCGTATCCGGGAATGCGCTCCAGCCCGGTCCTCACTTGCTGCTCCACGACGACGATCCTTTCCCGTTACCGAACGCTGGGGGTCGATGCTAGAGAAAAATCTCAGCTCCGCAATAGGGGCACTTGATCAACCCCTTGCCGGCGAGCTCCAGTTGCCCACCACAGTTGGGGCAACTCGTCCGGCCGTTGAGCTGCGACGCTTCGACCGAGTACAGCACTCCCTTGGACCAATCGACATATCCAGAAAACAGCCCCTTGCCAACCAGTTCATGAAGGTCGCTCTGGACTTTGTCCCGCGTTGACTTGAGCTCAAGGACGACGTCACTGATCTGAACCTGGCCTCGCGTCTTGACGATGTCGAGCAGGGCCCGCTGTTCCCGCACGTTGGCGAGATCCCGCTCCTCGGCCCGGCCCTTGGACAGGATGTAGATCCCGCCACCCACCAGTGGCAGGACCATGAACAGCAGCACCAGGGCGAGCCCGAGCAAGGCTCCGGAGAGCTCGACGGTATCTTCGGCCAGGGCCGCCGCGAGCCATGCGCCAAGCGCGATGCCGATCGCGAGGCCGACGCCGATCAGAATCAGTCCGATAGTCTTGCCTGAGGATCTGATGTCCGAACTCCTTGGTAGCCCGCTGTTCGATCTGGTCCGCGACCTGGAGCGATCGATACGATCGGTCCTCCTGTCGGCAGCACCGGACTGCAATCATTGTACCGTGGACGCGGAGGGCAAACTTCGCCAGTTGAGGCGCCTACCTGCCCAGCGTGTCGTGGAGCAACGAGAGCGTTTCGGCGACACAGCGGGACCAGCCAAATTGTCGGGACCGGGCGAGACCGCGCTTCACGAGGCCACGGCGATACTCGTCGTCGGATAGGATGCGCTCGATCGCCGCCGAGAGTTGCCCCTCTTGCTTCGGATCGAAGAACGCCGCTCCGTCGGCGGCGATCTCCGGCAGGGCCGAGGTCGATGAACAGACCACCGGTGCTCCGGCGGCCATCGCCTCCACCACCGGCATGCCGAATCCCTCGAACAGGGATGGCTGGACGAAACAGGCGGTCTCCGCGTAGAGAGCGGGAAGGTCGTCGGCTGGCACATAATCGAGGATCTTCGCGCGGTCGCCGAGACCGGCTTCTTCAATGCTTTGGTAGACCTGACCGGCCATCCATCCTTCCCGACCTACGATGACGAGGTCCAGATCGTAGTCGGTCGCGGCAAGCCGTTTCGCCGCACGCGCAAGCATCGACAGATTCTTGCGAGGATGGATCGTGCCAACGGCGAGCAGGTATGGGCGGTCGAGGCCGTACAGGCCGCGTACTCGTCCCCGCTCGTGCCCCGGAACATCGCGGAAACGATCGTCGACGCCGTGGTGAATCACCCGGATCTTGTCCGGAGCGGTATGGTAGCGATCGATCAGATCGTCGCGGGTGACTTCCGAGGGAACGATGATGGCCGCCGCCACGTTCGCGCTCCATCGGGTCGAGACGTCGAGCATCCGGCGCTGGCCCGGTGGGTGATGGTCCGGAAAGTGGAGATAGCCGAGATCGTGAATCGTCACGACCGCTTGCGGATGCACGAGCGGGATCACATGAGCGGGAACGAAGAGGAGGTCGGGCGGGCGGATCGCCATTTCGAGCGAGAGCCGACCATGGGTCCAGAACCTGGGAGCGGTGATCTTCCTGAGTTCAACTCCCGCTGGCCAGGCGTTGCGGTCCAGTTCGCGGTCGATGTAGATCCGCCAGGCAGCGGCGTCGCTCCGCACGAGGCCGCGAACGAGGGCATCGGAGTAGGTTTCGGTTCCAGTCTTCCGGGTACGAGAGAGACGGCTCCCGTCGATTCCGATAACGGGAATCACCATCGAGCGGGAGCGGACGTCGCGGCGCGCATCAACTAGCGGTCACGTCGGGGACAAGCGCGAACATGAATTCCCCGCGGCAGGCGATCTCGCCACCGACCGTCGCAGTCCCGCTTCCCGAGCCAATGGTGCGGCGGACCTGGCCCAGCTCGACCTCCAGGCGGATCGTGTCTCCAGGCTTGACCTGGCGCCTGAACCGGACCTTGTCGATACCGGCGAAGAACGCGATCTGGCCGGCGTGGTCGGGGCTGCTGAGCATGGCCACGGCCCCGACCTGCGCAATGGCTTCGACAATCAGGACCCCGGGCATGACCGGATAGTCTGGGAAGTGCCCGGCGAAAAAGCCTTCGTTGACGGTGACGTTCTTGATTCCAACCGCGCGGCGGCCCGGCTCGAGCTCAATGATCGTGTCGATCAGCAGGAACGGGTAACGGTGCGGGATGATCTTGCGGATCGCCACCGAGTCAAGCGGGGCCTCGATCGTCATGTCACCTGTCCTCCGCCGGCGAGCACCTGTACGATCCGGAAAACCGGCCTGTGGTTCGGTGGAGGAGTCTACGAAGCGCTGGGGAACGCTGTCAACACAGGGTTGGCGGACGGGACCAGGGCGCGGAGAGGCGATCGAACGGGGGTTTCGGATGCGCATCGTTATCGTGGGTGCCGGCGCCTGGGGGACAACGCTTTCCCTGCTTTCGCACGACGCGGGGAACGCCACCACGCTGATCAGCCATCGCGCTGCGCTGGCCGAGTACCTCGCTACACATCATCGCCATCCCACGTCTCTCGCTGGCGTGACGATCCCGTCTGCGATCGCGGTTTCGGCGAACGCGGCAGGCGCGATTGCGAAGGCCGAGCTGGTGATTCTCGCAGTCCCGTCGCAGCGGCTGCGGGAGGCCATCCTGCCGGTCAGCGGGGAACTTCGGGGAAAGATCGTGGTGAGCGCCGCCAAGGGTCTTGAGGCGGAATCGCTGCTCCGCCCGACGCAGGTCATCGCTAATGTGCTTGGCCCGGAGTCTGGCGCGCTCATCACCGCGCTTTCCGGTCCGAACCTGGCCGGCGAGGTTGCGAGTGGGAAACCGGCCGCGGCGGTCGTCGCCGGGGATAGGGATATCACGGCGGTCGTGCAGCTGGCGCTGGCGACGCACCGGTTTCGCGTGTATCGGGGCGATGACGTGGTCGGTGTAGAGATGGGCGGCGCACTCAAGAACGTCATCGCGATCGGGGCGGGAATCGGAGACGGTCTCGATGCCGGGGACAATGCCAAAGCGGCATTCCTGACCCGAGGGATTGCAGAGATCGCACGCCTTGGCGTGGCGTCTGGCGCGCAGATGTTGACGTTCTCCGGACTGTCGGGGATCGGGGACTTGATCGCGACATGCTCCAGCACACTCTCTCGCAATCACACGGTCGGGCGGGAACTGGCGAAGGGACGTACCCTCGATGACATCCTGGCGTCGATGAACGAGGTGGCGGAAGGGGTGCCGACGACGAAGGCAGCCTTTACGCTGGGCTCGCGGCTTGGGGTCGAGCTGCCGATTATCGAGCAGATGCATGGAGTGCTCTTCGAGGGCCGGACGCCAAAGGAAGCGCTGCACCGCCTCATGGAACGGGACCTTGGACGAGAGCAGCACGATTCGCTCTTGCCGTGACGAGCCCGGGTCAGGACACCGTGCGGTCGATCAATTGGTCGCGGGCCGGTCCGACACCAATGTAGCGGACGGGCGCACCAAGACGAGCTTCGATGGCCTCCACATAGCGGTGGACAGCACGAGGAAGGTCAGCAAACGCACGCGCCGCCGTGGTATCCGCTTCCCACCCTGGCAAGTGTTCCCAGATCGGGCTAGCGTCATCCAGCGTGTCGAGCAGTGCCGGCACGTGCGACAGGATCGATTGCCCCGCGCGATACCCTGTGCAGACGTTGATCCGAGGGAAAACGTCGAGGACGTCCACGAGCGTAAGGGCGACCTCGGAGACACCGTTGAGGCGGCTCGTCTGCCGGGCGGCGACGGCATCGAACCAGCCGGTGCGTCGAGGGCGACCGGTGTTGACGCCCCATTCCTTGCCGCGCCGCCGGATGGTCTCGCCTGTGGCATCGTTGAGCTCCGCCGGCATCGGACCACCGCCGACCCGGGTGCTGTATGCCTTGTAGACGCCAAGCACTCGCGATACCTGTGAGGGCGCTACCCCCGAGCCCTGGCAGGCGCCGGCGGCGGTCGGGGAGGACGAGGTGACGTACGGATAGGTGCCGTAGTCGATGTCCAGCATGGCGCCCTGTGCACACTCGACGATCACGTTGGCGCCGGCCGCAAGCGCGTCCTGAACGAGCACCTCGGCGGGAGCGATCATTGGACCGATCTGCTCGCCCCAGTCCAGGAGATCGCGGTAGAGCGGCTCGAACTCGATTGGCGGATCGTTGAACAGTCGCACAAGGAGCTGATTCCGGGAGTCTAGCTCGGTGGCGAGCTTCCGACGAAGGAGGTCGGGACGGGTCAGGTCGCATACCCGAAGTCCGTGGCGGGAGGCCTTGTCGGCGTACGCCGGTCCATTGCCATTCAGAGTGGTGCCGATCTCATCGCCCTCGCGGCGAAGCTCCTCCAGCCGGTCGAGTCGCTGATGGTAAGGAAGAACAAGGTGGGCGCGGTCGGAGATCACCATCCGTGAGGTGTCAACGCCACGAGCGTTGAGCTCGCGAAGCTCGCTCACCAGTGTCGCGAGATCGATCACGACGCCGGCACCGATCACGCTGCGGCAATCTGGGTTGAGAATGCCGGATGGGATCAGGCGCAGCTTGAAGGTGCCTTGATCGGTCTGTACCGTGTGGCCGGCATTGCTCCCGCCATTGGCACGGACAACGAGATCGGCGGTCCCGGCGAGGGCGTCCGTCAGCTTGCCCTTGCCTTCATCGCCCCATTGGCCGCCCATGATGATCGTTGCAGGCATGGTCTGTCGTTCTCCCCCGCGCATGTCGATGGGTGTGTGGACATGGGAGAAGGCACGGGGAGAGCCGGGTCGCCCCGGCTCTGAACCCGCTCTTCGTTCCCAGTATCGCAGACTCGACCGACGTAGAAGCGTCTTTTTCTCTACGTTCTCCGGGCCTCACCCGGCCGCAGTGCCTGGAGTTGCCTGAACAGACCGATCTCCTCGTCGCTCAGGTCCTCCGGGATCTGAACCGTCACCACGACCCGCAAGTCACCGGAGCGCCCACCGGCGTCACCTAGCACGGGCATGCCCTTGCCGCGAAGGCGAAAGACCTTGCCGCTCTGCGTGCCAGGGGGAATCGTCAAGGCAACCTTGCCCGTGAGTGTTTCGACGACGGCCTCGCCACCGAGGATGGCGGTGTACAGCGGAATCCGGACGGTACTGGTCAGGTCGTTCCCGGAACGTTCGAGCCCGGCGCGCGGCAGCACGCGGATCGCCAGGTAGACATCCCCCCGTGGGCCGCCGTTCACCCCATGGCCACCCTGACCCGCGACGCGGATTCTGGAGCCGGTACGAACCCCTTTCGGGATGGTCACCTCAAGTGTCTTGTTCTCAACCGTTTGACCAGAGCCGTCGCAGGTGGGGCAGGTCGCACCGCGAGCGAGACCGGTGCCCCGGCAGGTGGGACAGGCTTGCGCGGCCCGTACCATCACCTCGCGCCTGGTGCCGGAGGCGGCTTCCTCGAGCGTTATGCTCGTCGCCAGTTCCTGATCGTCACCCCGGAGGGGACGCGAGACCCCGCTCCGGACTCGCCCGGAAGCCGGAGCCTGGGCTCCGAACAACAGATCGAAGAAGTCGGAGAACCGCCCCCCGTCGCTACCTGTCTGGAAGGTCGTGCGGCCATCGCCGCCGGTGAACCATGTCCCGAAGTCCTCATTTTTGGACGTGGCGTACCGGCGTCCGGGACCGTCCGGTGAGACTCCGGCATCCTGGTACCGCTGCCAGTCCTCCCCGAACCGGTCGTACATCTTGCGCTTTTCGGCATCCGACAGAACTTCATTGGCCTCGTTGAGGTCCTTGAACTTTTCCTCGGCCTGGGGATCGTCACGGTTTACATCAGGATGGAGCTCGCGCGCGCGCTTGCGGTACGCATCACGAATCGCGGACGGCTCCGCTCCGCGCTCGACGCCAAGTATTGAGTAGTAGTCCTTGAACTGCACATTTGCCACAGTACACCTCACACATTGATCGTAGTTGTAGTGTATTACTTGAGTCGTTTCGACGCAAGTCTCGCTTCGCGTCTATCCATCGCGCGGGTAAGCGGGATGCCGCGAACTTGGTTGGATGCCCGGCAGCGATCGCCATCGGCAGCCAGGATAATGGGGCCCCGTGCCGAGAGTTTGAATATCACGATGGTGGATGCGATTACCAGCACCGGGTTCCGGACGGGGTCCGAAATCGTGCCGCCCTTCGCGATGCCCAACCCGGTTTGCCAATCTCAGGGTTGTCCCGGTGCGCCCCCCGGGCCCTACAGGGCGGCAGTAACCGCAGGTCACGGGCGGTGACGGGCGGGGGCCACATATCTCGGTCGACCGAAGTTACCTGTTCCATTCACCGCGGGCCAGGCACCACACAGACCCTGACGTGCACGGGGCGCCATCGAATCGATCCATACCGGGGCAGGCCCCAGCACCCCGCTGGCGCCCCTACGCTGGCATCCGTCCGACCGGGTACGACATGACACCGGATGTTCGACCGACCAGCGCAACAACCGAACGGGAAGGTATGCGGAACGAATCGCCGCCGCGTTTACACGCCTTTCGGCCAAAGGCAAGGTTCGAGAAGAATCACTACCGCCTGTGTAGCGCCTGCATATACGAAACACGGGTGCCCCCGAAGGAGCACCCGTGTTCCGAGCCAGTCTGAATGCGGAACCGAACCGCGATTGCGTCAGTCGATCGATCTCACCACGCTTACCAGCTTGCCCTGAATGCGAACGTTGTCCGAGGTCGAATAGATCGGCTCCATGGTTACATTCGCGGGCTGAAGGCGGACCTGCGATCCCTCGAGGTAGAACTTCTTGAGGGTGGTTTCCTTCTCGTCTTCGAGCCAGACCGCGACCGTCTCCCCGTTTTCGCACGTTTCCTGCTGCTTGAGCACCACGATATCGCCGTCGTTGATCAGCGCATCGACCATCGAGTGCCCGCGCACTCGCAATGCGAACAGGTTCCGCCCGCCGTTTGGCGCAAGGTCCGGGCTGAGCTCGATGACATCGGCCGCGTCGCTCCCCTCCAGTTCACCCGGCACGGGGATGGGAAGACCGGCGGCGATCTGACCGATAACCGGAATGCTTACCATGTTGGAGCGGTTGGAAACTC
>CADCWJ010000718.1 GCA_902806365.1 uncultured Thermomicrobiales bacterium | reverse complement strand
GGACGGCGCGGATCGATGAGCGGCTCCGGGAGCTGGAACGGCTCCGCGACTCGCTGACGGATTGCATCGGCTGCGGCTGCCTCTCGATGGAACGGTGCGCCGTGATGAATCCGGGTGATGCCGTCGCGACGCAGGGCACCGGTCCGCGGTTCTGGACGGGCACCAATCGATCGAGTAGCGACACCTGACCTCGTCGCGCGGCGACATGGTCCCACGCCGCGCCGTCGCTGGCCTCCGGCCGGCCCTCGCGAGGCTACCAGTGGGCCTCCCGGGGCTGTGATCGGTTGCGGGTGGCGATCAGGACATCGAGCAGCATCCGTTCGAGCGCGATCCGGGCCGGCGCTGAACCGGGGTCATCCCAGAGGTTGTGCAGCTCCCGGGGGTCGGCGGCCAGGTCATAGAGCTCGCCGCGGTGGGATCGGTCCCCGGCGAGCGGGCCGTGCTCCACGACGAGCTTGTGATCGCCGGTCCGGAGCATGGTGAGGTAGACGCCGGGGTCGTACGGATGGCCACTGTCCAGATATTCGCAGATCGCCCACCCGCGTGATGGCGCATCGGCATCGCCCCGTGCCAGCGGAAGGAGGCTCATGCCCTGGGCGGTCGGCATCGGCTCGAGCCCGGCGAGCTCGACGAGCCTCGATGTCAGGTCGATCCATTGCACGAGGTCGGACCGCCGCTCCCCGGCTGGCAGGTGCCCCGGCCATCGCATGATCAGCGGCACCCGCACCGCGCAGTCGTAGAGCATCGGTCCCTTGAGCAGGAGACGATGATCGCCGAGCATTTCCCCGTGGTCGCTATCGCCGAGCATTTCCCCGTGGTCGCTGGTGAAGATCACGATGGTGTCGTCGGCGAGCCCGAGTGCGTCGAGGCGATCCAGGATGCGCCTCACCTCGTCGTCGATCAGGGTCACCATTGCGTAGTAGGCGACGATGATGTCCTTGATCTCCCCTGGCGAGTAGGACGCAAATCCGCGTGCGTGGCCGGCGTAGCTCTCGTCCGAGGCCCGCTGCTGGATCGGGGGCTTCGTCGCCAGCTCGCCGTCGAATCCGGCGGGATCGGGGAGCGAGTCGGGATCGTAACGATCCAGGTACTCCGCCGGGGCGACGAACGGGTGATGGGGATCGAAAAAGTTGACCCAGAGGAAGAACGGCGCGTCCGCCTTGCGGTCCCCGTCGAGGAACTCGATCGCCCGGGTGCTCGCCCACCGGCTGTAATGGGCCTCGGTCGGCATCGTGTCGAACCCGGCCGGCTCGTGCCGCGCCCGCCCGCCATTCGCCACCGCCCGCTCGTACAGCTCCGGGAACGCGCTGGCCAGCCACCGGTGGTAGTCGTTCTCGGGCGAGCGGTGGGCGGGATCGTGCGCCCACTTGTAGTACCGGAACCCGTCGTCGAGCCGCCGTTCAGTGCGGCCATCGAAGCAGGCAGAGAGGTGCATCTTGCCGATCATCCCGCAGTCGTACCCGCCGTCGGCGAGTGCCTTCGTAACGAGCGGCTGGTGGGACGGCAGTGCGACGCCGTTGGCCCAGAGCCCGTGATTGCCGGGATACTGCCCGGTCATCAGGCTCGCCCGGGACGGAGCGCAGACCGGGTTCTGCACATACGTTTGCTCGAACAGCACGCCGTCCCGGGCCAGGCCGTCGATCGTTGGTGAGTGGACGTACGGATTGCCATAGCAGCCGAGCGCGTCGTAGCGCTGCTGATCCGTGCAGATGAAGAGGATGTTCGGCTGCGTCACCGTCTCGTCTTTCCCGTGGCACAGGAAGCGCCGGCCAGCGCGATGCGAACCGGACTCCTTACGGACGGTGAAGCTTCGCGGATCAACCCTGGGCGATGACGGGCTCGCGGCCCTCGGCAACGGCTCGCTGCGGCGACTCGGCCGATATCTGCATCAGCTCGATCGGGTTGCCGTCCGGGTCCTTGACCCACGCCTGCTTGTTGGTGTCGAGCCCGAGCTTGACTTCCCGGTCGATCGTCACGCCGTTCGCGCGAAGCCTCTCGACATCGGCCTCGATGTCGTCGGTGAGCAGGCAGATGTGGCGGAACGATGCCGGACCCCCCGCCGCCCGCTCCTCGGGGCTCGGTCCGCCCGGGAAGAGTTCCAGAAAACGGTCGCCGGAGATGTGGAGGTAGATCAACCGGACCGTGCCGTCCTCCTTTGTGAGGCGGAACGATTCGGTGATGCCGAGCAGCGCGTAGAACTCCAGCGCCTTGTCGAGATCGTGGCAGGCAAGCGCGGTGTGACCCATATCGGTGATGCTCATCGTGTGATTGTCCTCTCGTGTGCGTTCGTGGTCCGTCAGCAGGATTTCCATGGGCGTGGAGCCGGGTGAAGGCTCCGGCATTGTGGGGCCGGTGGGCGGTCTTGTCACGGGCCTGCGCCGGTTCAGATCGCCCAGAAGCCGTGGCTGAAGAGGACCGTCAGCATCGTCAGGAGCAGCGACGAGCCAACGATCGCGAGGTCGCGCGGCCACTCTCGCCATCCCGGCCGGGCGAGCAGGATCGCGGCGACGATGTAGAAGCCGATCCCCAGGAGCAGGTACCGGCCCAGCGAGACCCAGGTCATCGCGCCGTGGATGAGCACGATCAGCGTCGTGAACAGGGCGATCCCGGGGTCGAGCAGCCGCCAGACCCAGGGCAGGCTGATGATCCAGAGCGCGAGCAGGGCCACGTTGAGCACGATCACCAGATGACGCGGATCGCCGAGCAGCGCCTCCTTCGGCTGGAGCAGGAAGAGTTCCACGTAAAACCAGACATGCTCCTGCCAGCCGCCCCAGTGCTGCTGGGCGGTGAAGTAGGCGAGCGGATCGTCGAATCTCCACCAGGTGAAGAGCCCGTAAGCGAGCGTGCCGAGCGGGGAGACGATCGCGATCCCGATCAGCGTGCGCAGGGAAACATCGCGCTTCCAGGCGAGCAGGAGCAAGGCCGGTGGTAGCGCCAGCCCGACCAGCCGGGACGAGGTCGCCAGCGTAGCGCAGACGGCGGCCAGCATCCACCAGCGGCGATCGGTACAGCTGAACGCCAGTACGACGAGCAGCAGGAAGAGCGATTCGCTGTACCCGGCGGTGAAGAAGTAGCTGAACGGCGAGAGGCACAGCAGCAGCGTGGCCGTCCGCGCGACATCCGGACCGAACCGGCGGCTGACGAGCGCCGCGAAGAGCGGGACCGCGACCAGGAAGCATCCAGTCGCGATCGCGATCGCGGACACCGCCAGCGCTGATTCGGTCACGGCCTGCCCGCTGACGACCACTAGCGCCCGCATCAGCAGCGGAAAGAGCGGGAAAAAGCCCAGCCCGCCGTCGTAGCTCTGGTTGCCGGTCCCGCCGTAGCCATGGAGCGCGATCGTCACGTAATGAGCGGTGTCCCAGCGCGCCCAGCCATCGAGGTACGTCGTGTTCGGCAGGAAGGAGTCGGGAAGCTGGGCGGGGTAAAGGGGCAGGCGCGGCACGATCCGGAGGGTGAACCAACTCGCCCCGAAGAGCAGGACCCGGCTCGCGATCGCGATCAGGAGCACCTGCGCGGTCAGCGATTGGTGAAGGCGTCGCCCGCCACCTGCCCCGTGCGAACCGCCGCGCATCAGTCCTGAAGGTCCCGCTCGCCTTCGGCGGCCTCGAACCAGTGTCGCCAGAGCTCATCGAGCTCTTCGCCGGATGCCTCCTCGAAGGCCGCAATAAGGTCGTCCGGCGTCGCGACGCGGAACTGGAACTCGCTGACATAGGCGCGCAGGGCGGCGAAGAATGCCGTATCCCCGATCTCGGCTTGGATGGCCTGGAACCCGAGCGGAGCCTTGACGTAGGCGGCGTAGACATAGCTGTTGCCGGTCGGGAAATCGTCGGTCGGCTGGTCGACGATCTGGTCGTCACCGCGCCGGACGGTGCTGTCGAACGGATCCACCAGATAGCGATCGACGACCCGCTCCGCCACCGCTTCATCGTACTGTCGCTCGAAGTAGACCTGCGCCGAGAGGAAATTGGTGAGTCCCTCGTCGATGAACGCATGATCGTACTGGTTGTTGCCCACCAGCGCGTAGAACCATTCGTGGATGACCTCGTGGGCAACGGTGAAATCGAGTGCGTTGGGTGTCTGAAGGGTTTGACCGGCGTCGTAATAGCCTTGGCCGATGTAGATGAGCTGAGGGAATTCCACACCGGCGGCACCATTGAGCGGGACGCTGACGATGTCGAGCTCGGTGTAGGGATATGGCCCGAGCAGCTCCTCGAAGATTGTGAGCGCCT
>CADCWJ010000717.1 GCA_902806365.1 uncultured Thermomicrobiales bacterium | reverse complement strand
TAATAGTCCGTTACGTCGTACCCGTGATAGCTCACCGATTCCATGATCGGCATCAGCCAGATGCAAGTGACGCCGAGGTCGCTCCCCGTTGCCGCGTCGCCATCATTGAGATAATCGAGCCTGCTGGTCACCCCCGCGAAGTCGCCGATCCCGTCCCCATCGCTGTCCGAAAACGAGCGGACGAAGATCTCGTAGCAAGTCGCGCCGTGCCACCACGCGGAGCCGTCTCCCGCGATCGGCGTCGCGACTGGGGAAGCGTGTGGAATCCCCTGCCCCCCTGCCTGCGCAGTGGCTTGGAGCGGCGTTACGGTCAGCAACATCACGATCGCCCAGATCATCCAACGGTGGAAGGCAATACCCGCGGATCGCGCTGTTGGAACGGTGATCATTACCTGCTTCCCCTTCGCCCGCTGAAAGTTGCTGTCAACCAAGCGCGAACTCTAGCGCTTTCAGGAACGCGAGCGCGATTACGGCGTGGCCGGGCTGGCGCGGATGGACCCTGTCGTCCGCCCAGTCGAGCGGTGAGGTAGACGCCAGGACGACGTCGAACGCATCCTGGGTGCGGACATTGATTGCCCCGAACTCGCTCGCCAGTCCCCGGGCAACCTTGCTGAACGCGTCCATCTGCACGCGCATCGGGTCGACACGGTCCGGCTCGATGATGTAGGGCTCGGCCACGATCAGGCGGCATCCGGTCTCATCGACCGCACGTCTCAGCAGTCGACGATAGGTCTGCTCGTACTCGTCGATCGGGACCGCTTCATGGGCGCTCGTTCCGAAGGCGCGCCAGACGTCGTTGATCCCGATCTTGACCGACAACCAGTCCGGCCGCTCGGCGACTACGTCGCGATCCCAGCGAGCATCGAGATGGCGCACGGTGTCCCCACCGATGCCACGGTTCTCCCAACGCAGGCCGAGCTCAGGATATCGCGCCGTCACCAGGCTCCGGACGAGGTTGACGTAGCCGTTGCCATACGGAGCCTCGGCGTCCCGGCGACCG
>CADCWJ010000716.1 GCA_902806365.1 uncultured Thermomicrobiales bacterium | reverse complement strand
GTCTCCGGGGCCGGGTGGCTCGCTCTTGGTCTGCTGCTCGTCGGGCTGGTCGCCATCGGGTTGATCGCGACTGCTGTGGCCCGGGACACCCGGCGCTGACCCAACCATGGAATCGACCTACTCCTAACATCGCCGACGCGTGAATCACACGATATGGAAACGCCCCCGGCAGCTACCGAGGGCGTCTCCATGTCATCAGAGGGTCATGCTGGGGTCGCGAAGATCAGGAGGTGGTCAAGCCTCGCTCGCGCATTTCGCCCGCGGCGATTTCGCCGATGATCCGGATACCCCGTTCGATCTGCTCCTCATCGGCGAAGGAGAAGGAGAGGCGGAAGGTATTCCGGCCAGTCCCGTCCACGAAGCACGTGTGTCCCGGCAAGAAGTCCACCCCGCGCTCGCTCGCCTGGGGCACCAACTCGGCCGCGTCGAGGCCCTCGGGGAAGGTGGCCCAAATGAAGAACCCACCATCCGGCACCGTCCAGGTGGTCCCCGGGGGCATGTGGCGCTCCAGGGACGCCAGCATGGCGTCGCGGCGGCCCTTGTAGATCGTCTTCAGTTCATCGATGTGCGTCACCAGGTGATCGGGCACCCACTCCGCGGCGACGTAGGAGCCAAAGACGTTTGTCGCCCCATCGATCTTGAGAATCGACAGCTTGGTGATGAGCTCCGGCGCGGCGACGAGCCAGCCGAGCCGCATCCCCGCCCCCATGATCTTGGAGAACGTGCCCATGTACATCGTCGATCCGCTGTCGTCCAGCGAATAGATGGTCGGGATGCGCTCACCGGCATAGCGGAGGTCGTGGTAGGCGTCGTCCTCGAAGATCAGGGTGCCATGCTCCTGGGCCAACTCCACGATCCGGCGACGACGAGCCTCACTGGTCGAGACACCGGTCGGGTTCTGGAAGTTGGTGATCAGGTAGATCATCTTTGCCCGACGACCTTCGTCTCGAAGCCGGACCAGTTCTCGCTCGAGGGCTACGACATCCGTGCCCTCGTCATCCACGGGCACGGGAACCGGCACGGCGCCAACATTGGCAAAGGCACGGACCGCACCCATCCAGGTCGGCTGCTCGGTGATGATCACGTCGCCCCAATCGATCAGGGCGTCCAGGACCAAGGCAAGGGCCTGCGAGCCTCCGGCCGTGATGATGACGTTTTCCCGGGTCGCCTCGATGCCCTGGTCCCGCTTGAGTTTGGCGATGAGGACATCTCGGAGTTCCTCGACGCCGGCAGCCGTGCCGTACTGGAGCGCCTTATCACCGGCCCGCTCCAGGACCCGCGTCGTCGCCTCGGCCACCGCCCCTGCCGGCAGCGAGTCAGGATCGGGAAAGCCATAGACGAGCGAGACGTGGTCCTTGCCCCGAGGCCGGACGTCGAGCCGCGGCTTGGAAGGGAGGTCCTTCGCCCGCTGGGACAGGAGTCCCTTCAGGTCCGGTGTCCCGCCAGACACGGTGGTAGCAGTCATGTCTTCATCCCCTTCGCGCGGTGCTTTGGTCAAGCCTCGATCCGGCCACCGGGACGCGACCGGCACCGTACCCGGATGGTACCAGGCTAACCTAGGTCACGGCGTGCCCAAACGGTGAGAGTCGCGATTGGGCACGACATCGCGTCGGGCGGTCCGCCCCGACCAAGCGGGGTCGGGATCGGTCGTCTCCCCCGGTGGGGATTGGTACACTCCGATGATGGACGATACCGGGGGACGGGGCGTTCCGCCCTCCCGGCCCGCCCCGCTTCGCTGGCACCCACGGGTCGCCCTGGCCGGAGGAGGTCCCGGATGACCGCGGTCACGACGGAACAGATGACGACCACCCCGACGACCGGCCCAGGAGCCGACGGGACAGGCGACGGTCGAGACATCTTCGACATCACCATCATCGGTGCCGGACCTACCGGCCTCTTCGCGGCCTTCTATGCTGGGCTTCGAGGGGCTAAGACTCAGGTCATCGACGCGCTGGAGGAGGCGGGCGGCGCGCTGACCGCAATCTATCCGGAGAAGTACATCTACGACGTGATCGGCTTCCCCAAGGTCCTGGCGAAGGACTTCGTCGAGCGATGTCTGGCCCAGGCCGACCGATCCGACCCGACGATTCGCTTGAACGAGGAAGTCACCGAACTGGAGCGCCTAGATGACGGGTTGATCCGGCTCGGCACATCCAGGGGCGAGCGATTCAGCCGGACAGTGATCGTCTGCGCGGGGGTCGGGGCATTCGAACCCAAGCGCCTGACCGTCGACGGGGTGAAAGAACTGGAAGGCCACGGGGTCCACTACTTCGCCAAGCGCGTGGAGGATTTCCGGGACAAGGACGTGGTGATCGTCGGCGGCGGCGACTCGGCCGTGGATTGGGCGGTGACACTGGAGCCGGTGGCTCGCCATGTCACCCTGATCCACCGCTCGAAGTTCCGGGCCCACGAGGGGACCGTGGCCGAATTGGAGGCCTCCAGTGTCGATCTCCGCTTCCCCGGCTGCGAGACGGTCGCCGTGCGGGCGGGTTCGGACGGGCACCTATCAGGCCTGACCTTCAAGGATGCCGCGGGGGAAACCCACGACATCGCGGCCCAGGAACTGATCGTGGCGATCGGGTTCGTCGCCGACCTCGGCCCACTGAAGACCTGGGGGTTCGAGATCCAGCGCAACCAGGTCGTCGTGGACCCGTTGACCATGGCGACCAATATCCCGGGCGTCTTCGCCGCTGGCGACATCGCGACCTACCAGGCAAAGTTCAAACTGATCGCCACAGGCGCCGCTGAAGCTGTGACGGCCGTCAACCACGCGGTCACGTCCTATGACCCGAAGGCCCGCCTCGATGCAGGGCACTCGACCACGATCATGGAGAAGCGCGATAAGGTGACGGCCGCCACGGCCAACTGACCTTCCCGCACACGACTCGGTGGGGAAGCGATATCCGGGGGATCTCGTCAGGCGTCCGACATCGATGCCCGTTGAACGAGACTGCGCCCAGGAGAAGCGTCTGGGTGGACAGTGTGTCGCGGGCCTCGGAAAACGCCCCGTCCGCCATCCGAGCGATCACCTAGTGGGTTGTCCGCCACCGCGCGGCCTCAACGAGCCTGGCCCTCACATCTGACACCGGTTCCCGATCTAGACCGTCCGGGCTTGACGGTCAGTACGTTGGTACCCTACCGTCAGCGCGGTCTCGAATTGGATCGAACGTCCCCTCGGAGGGTGATGCCATGACGGGTCGATCGTCATGATTTCATCTGCTGGACGAAGGGCTCGGAGCGGTCCACAGGGATCACGAGGGAGGGACAACCGAATGACAGAGGTGGCGATTCGCGCCCGGTGGCTCCGGGCGCTCTGTGCAGTGATCCTCGTCGTGCTCACCGTCGGCATGCTAGTGACGGATGTGAGCGCCTCCCGCACGCTGCGAGGTGGCGACGGCACGGGCGAGACTTGGACTGATCGGACGCGAACCCGCTCGGTGCGGGGTGACGGATCGACTGGGGGTTACGTGCCTGCCCCAGTGGGCACCGTAGCTCCAACCCCCGTACCCGTCCAGACCGGTGCCTGCCGGGACGGTGATGAGTGGGCCATGCTATCGCTCATCAACGCGTACCGGGCGGCACATGGTCTCGGCGCGCTTAGCCTGTCGCAGACGCTGAGCGATGCTGCTGAGTACCACAGTGCCGACATGGCGACTAAGGACTACTTCAGCCACATGTTGGCAGACGGCACGAGCTGGTCGCAGAATATGACGGACTTCGGCTACGGTTACCAGACGTACCGGGCAGAGAATATCGCCGCGGGCAACGTTGGTGCGGAGGCGACCTTCGAACAATGGCGGAATAGCCCCGGCCACAACGCCAACATGCTCAGCTCGAATCTGACCGCGATCGGGATCGGGCGGTCCACCAGCGACGGCTCCACCTACGGGACCTACTGGACCACCACCTTCGGTGGTGTGGTCGACGGAGCCGGCTGCTGACGCCAAGCGGGAGAGGGCATCGTCGGGCGACGGTGTGATCGGCCGAGGCCGCCAGGGGATCGACCCACTGGCGGCCTCTCTCGTTGGTCCCCAGCATCGGCAAGCCTCGGTGGACGGGGCACCATCGGCGGTCGGTCAAACCCGATCGCCCCCTCCTGGGATGGACAGCTCCAAGTCGTCGGCGACCTCACGGGCGGTGTGCAACCAGCGCTCGTCGGTTTCGTCCGGGACTGAACATCCACCGGACAGGATGAACTTATGACCACCTGTTTGGGCCACGGCATTTTCGGCTTCAGCCCGGATCGCCTCTGCTGGGCCGTTGGACAGAGCGCCGAACTCGTTCCAACCGCCCATCAAGCACTTGCTCGTGATCGCGCGAACGTCTCTCAAGCTCGGTCCCGCCAGGCGATCTGACCAGTTGAGGACCTGGACCGGGTAGTCGAGCATCGGCTTGATCATCAGATCGGACTCACCATGGACGTGGAGGATGTTCAGCCAGCCATTGGCGGCCCCTTCGAGAGCGATGAGGTCGTAGGGGCGCCCGATCTCTCGGTAGGTCGTCTCGAGCATCATCGTGGTCGTGCAACCTTGCAGCGCGAAGAAGACCCCATCAGCCCCCGCAGCAATGACGTCCTTGACGTGCGCCGCGAGGTTATCCGCGATGGTGTGCAGTGCTCCGTGTAGCGCGGCGGGACGCTCACTCGCGTGGCGGAGCAAGGTTTCGTGGTCGGCCGCGAAGTAGAGGGCCTCGGCCAGGGGACTAAAGACGGTCATCACGATCGGGGTGTCATAGCCCAATTCGTCCCGCAGCACGGAGACGGCCTCCGTCCGCTGGCTCATGTAGCGGGACCGATCCCGGTCTATCGCCTCGATCAGGCCCCAGTCCTCCGCCTGACGGATCGAGCGATGCGGGAACGGGTACGGCAGATCGGGCATCACCTTGAGGATGTCGAGATCGAAGTCGTCGTCGAAGAATCGCAGGCTGGCCTCCGACAGGCGGCGACCAGAACCATCCGGGTGAAAGTGATGCCAAAAGCAGACGGGGACCCGGTCCACGGGTTCGCCGCGGACCGCCGCCCGGACCCGTTCCGTCCGCGTCATCTCGTTACGCCGGACCACCCGTCACTCCTCGCCGGGCCTTCCGAGCGCCCGTTCTTCCCTGTGGCGACATGGGGCCAGCGTCGACAGTGGCGCCCCGGACCGAGTCTAGCACCCATGGCAGCTGACTCCCGGGCGGAGCCGAAGCTACTTCCGGCGACCGGTCAACGCCTTGCCCGGACACCGGACACATGGCACCATCCTCGCCGACGGGACACGAATCACTGGTGGAACCAAACGACGGGTGCTAACCACGGCAGCCCGGTCAGGAGATCAGGCATGGCGGGCACCGCGTTCGGGCCGGAATCACACATATTCGACGTGACGGCGCCCATCCGGGAAGGGATGACGGTCTGGCCAGGTGATGCGCCGGTGGAGTTCGCGGTGTCGTCCCGCATCTCCAACGGCGCTGCCGCCAACATCAGCAAAGTGACGCTCTCCAGCCACTGCGGGACCCACGTCGATGCCCCATGGCACTTCGAGGACGATGGGAAGAGACTGGACGAGATCCCCGCCGAGCGTTGGATCGGTCCCGCGATCGTCGTGGACGTCCCATCCGGGACGGAGCGGATCACCGCCGCCACGCTCGATGGCCTCGTTATCCCCAGCGGGACCACTCGCTTGATCTTCAAGACGCGCTCGGCTCGACGTGCCCACGACGCGCCGTTCGACGAAGGATATGTCGCCGTCACCTCAGACGGGGCCCGCTGGCTCCTCGACCACGGGATTGACCTCGTCGGGATCGATTCTCCCTCGATTGAGTGCTTCGACGACCACGCCCACCTCTGCCACCACACCCTGTTGGGGGCCGGGATGT
>CADCWJ010000715.1 GCA_902806365.1 uncultured Thermomicrobiales bacterium | reverse complement strand
GCCGGTGAGGTCGTGGGCGACGGCATACGTACCCTATGCAGGTCGAGATAACGTGATCGTGGTTCCTGCGAAGCGCTGGGCGCGGGTCAATTCGACAGGAATCGTCGCGTGGATCCTCCTCGCTCTTCTGCGGCCTACTCTCCATGACCTGCTTAGCGCTCGGTCCGGCGTACCGGATGGTCGGCAGGATCATCCGGTACGCCGGATGCTCCAGGCGATCCCGAACGGATCGCGAAACTCGAACGCGTCGCCCGACGATCCGAGCAGGGTATAGCCGCGCATCAGGACCATGGCCTTGATCCGTGCCGCGGATTGGGCATCGACCGAGATCCCGATCGCATTCTCGATCCGACTGTAATCGAGCCGCGCGGCACGGCCCATCCGCCGCAGCGCAAGCCCCAGCGGCCCGTTCTTCAGGAACGCGATGTCCGCTTCGGCGTTGTTGCTGGAAGCACGCTCATGCACGTAGGTGTGGTCCACCTCTTCCCAGCCTCCAGCGCTGTCCCGTCGCACCCGCTGCACAAGTTGCAGCCCAAAGACCTCGCGGTAAAAGCGCTCCGCCCGCGCCATCTCGAGCACCGGGATCACGGCGTACTCGGTTCCACCGACGGTTAGTGTGTCCTCGGTGTCGATCATGTCGACGCTGAGGACCGTGTGGGCGGCGACGGTTGTGGGCGGCGCCGGTGCGATTGCCACGGCTCCGGCAGAAGCCGCCGGCGGGGCGGCATCCGCACGGATGATATCCCGCTCATGCTCACCGATCTTCGGGAGCGTGTGCTCGACCCATGGCTGATCGCGGCGGATCGCGGCAACCACGCTGGAGCGCGTCATCTCGTGCAGGCAGAGCCGCCGCCCCCCGTGAGGGACGAGCCCGACGACGACCCGGCTTTCCGGCCTCGACAGACCGAGCTCGTCGATCCAGCGGTAGATATGATCGATCACGCCCAGGGAGTGGGCGGAGATGGACATGTCCACATACGGATCGTCGAAGCCAAGGCCATGGGAGTTGCGGATGACCAGGACCTGGGCATCGTCGACATTCGAGACCACGGCGCTGGCGTCATCGGCCAGGGTTTCCGGGACTTCGAGCAGGAACCGGTAGGCCATCCAATCGTCTCCTTGCAGGTGCTGGCTGCTGGTTCCCTGGTACGCGCCGCGTTGGCCGCGATCGTGGAGGGGCCTGATCCGGCCAGGCGCTTCCGTCCGGGCGATTGTACCAAGCCCGGCCAGCCCCTCCACGCCAATGCTGACAACAGCGCCGATCCCCGGTGCCGACGCTCGGCACCGGGGATCGGCGAGGACCAACAGGAGGGGGTCACACCGTGGCAGTGGCGGGGGGTGCGAAATCCGGGGCGGGGACGGCTTCCGGAGTCACTCCGGGGTCATTGCCGTCGTCAAAACCCTCGTCCAGCTTGCCGTCGAACATGCCGCCCATGCCGGGCATGCTGGGACCACCCCGAGCCGGTCCGCGACGCCCGCCACCGACGTGGCCACCACCACGAGCGCCCCGGCCCGAGCCGATCTGGCTGACGTGCGGCGTCAACACCATCGCGATCCAGGCGAGATCGCCGGCGACGCGGCCGGTTCCCCACGCCTGCGCGAAGGCGCCGGCCTGATGGAGATCGTAGGCGCTGGTGTAGAGCATCTGGGCATGGCTGACGAAGAACCCCACGTTGGGGTCGGTCGCGGACGCCGACTCCTCGGTGACGGCGACGATGCCCGCGTGGACGCGAGCCAGCGTGC
>CADCWJ010000714.1 GCA_902806365.1 uncultured Thermomicrobiales bacterium | reverse complement strand
TCTTCGGAAGCTCCGTGCACGAGAACATCAGCTACGCGCGGTCCGACGCCACGATCAAGGACATCGAAGCGGCGGCGCGCGAGGTGGGCGCCCACGACTTCATCACCAGGCTGCCCGAGGGGTACGATACCGAGGTCCAGGAGCGGGGCGTCAGCCTCTCGATCGGGCAGCGCCAGTTGGTGTCGTTCGCGCGGGCGCTGCTGGCCGACCCCAAGATCCTGATCCTCGACGAGGCGACGAGCAGCATCGACACCCAGACCGAGCGGCTGATCCAGCGCGCGCTCAAGCGGCTGCTGGTGGGGCGGACCTCGTTCGTGATCGCCCACCGCCTCTCGACGATCCGCGAGGCGGACAAGGTGGTGGTGATGAGCCTCGGCAAGATCGTCGAGATCGGCACCCACGACGAGCTGATCGCGAAGCGGGGGATGTACTACAACCTGTACACGATGCAGTGGCGAGACGCCGGCATCGCCGCCGACTGATGCCGTCTGTCATCCCAGCAGCTGTATCGGAGGGAGCGAAGGATTTTGGCAGCTGCGTTGCTGAGGAGGCTCGCAAGCCGACGAGGCGCCCGCCGTGCACAATCCTACCCGGCAGCAGGGGCGTCACGCTAAATCACTCCTCGAACATCCCCTTCTGGCCGTGTGTCGATGTCGCGCGCAATCGCTTTGCGCGCTGGAACGTCGCCCGCATCGGCGGAACCTCCGGCTTCGTCCCGCCCAGCAGGTCCTCGATCGTGAGGATCTGGACCTTCGGGAACACGCGGTTCCAGCCCGGCGACTCGTACATCCCGGCCTCGACCGCCTCCTGGCGCACTAGGCAGGGCGAGCGTGTCGCCCGGATCATGCATGGGCGGAGTTCTCGTCAGCGGACCCGTTCATCAGGCGCGTTTGATGGTGATGCCGGGATCGACGTGCCGCTTCGCGGCACCGAGCCGATACACGATCGCCTCTGCAAGTCCCCCGTTTTCCCAGGTGAGTTTCCGTTCGTCGCGATGCCGGGCGTTACACGATCGGCCGGCATCGCTGTGTCAGTCCATTGAAGAGCCAGATCGGTGATGGGCGGTCAGCCGCGAACGGCGAGCGCCATCTGATCCATGCTGCTCCACATCGCGTTGAAGTTGCTCCAGGGGATCAGCCGCTTCGGGTTGGACGAGTCGGGATCGGAGATCTGGACGCCCTGGCTGTTGAAGCCGTAGGCGACGACGACGTGCGAGCGCGGCGCCATCGTCACCGATTCGCCGTTGATGTCCATCTTGAAGCTCGTGGTGTAGCCGAAATCGAGCCAGACCACGACGGGTGACCCCGCCTTGAGGTACGTCTTCAACCGGTCCGGTCCGCCGTAGAAGACCTCGCCGGTGAAGCCGAACGTCGGCAGGGCCTTCGCCAGTGCTTCCGGATAGACACCGTAATCGGTCGTGCCAAAGATGTACGTGGCGTCGATGTTGCCCCGGAAGCCGTAGTGCGGGTTGGCGTTCTGGCCGACGACCGGGATGAACCGGTCCTCATCGACCCGGCGGCCCAGCGCCTCGGTGGCGATCTGGAGCGAGGCGTACTCGCAGCTCAGGCTGTGTCGCTGCTGATGGACGGGCACCCAGAACGACGCGGAATCGCTCGGGGCCGCGGCGCCACCGCCGCCGACCCGGAGATACGTGCCGCTGGCCCAGCCGGTGCGGCCCCGGAAATCGACCTGATACCAGCCGTTGCCCGTGCTGATGATGCGGACGGTCTCGCCGTAGGGCATCCGGGCGATGATCGTGCCGCTGGTGCTCGGGCTGGAGCGCAGGTTGAGCGTATCGGTGTCGACGGTCGCCGTGCCTGCCCCAGTGGGCGGGGTGGGGGGAGCACTCACGGGTGGCGGCGTGGTCGTGCCGGACCCGCCCAGCGCGAGATAGATCGCGGAGGCCCAGCCGGTGGTCGAGCCGGAAGTCACTTGATACCAGCCGTTCGAGGGCCCGCTGACGACCTTGACCGTCTCACCCTGGTACATCCGCTTCAGCACGGCGAAGCTGGTTGCCGGCCCGGAGCGCAGGTTGAGCGTGCCGGTGTTCACCCGTGCCGTACCCGTGCCCGGCATGCCGGTCACGGGCGCGGGGCTGTCGCCGCGTGCCAGGAACTCGACGGCGGCCCAGCCGGTGGTGTTCCGGAACTGAATCCGATACCAGCCGTTGGTGGGCCCTTCGAGGATGGTCACCTTCTCGCCCTGGGGCATCACCGCGAGAATCGCGTTGCCGGTGCCCGGTCCGCTCCGCAGGCGCAGCGAGCTCGTGACCGTGGCCGATTCCGCCGCCAGCAGCTCGCGCTGGTCCAGCGCCAGCAGCAATGGCACCACGAGGGCGCCGATCAGAAGCAGGCGCACCGTCAGCCGCGCCGATCGCGACAAGATGAACAGCCTTGGCGAACGCGTGGACCCCATGCCTTCTCTCCCCCGGTATCCCCTGTGCATCGCCCCCGGGCCGACTCCCAATCAGCCCGCGGCGGCGCTTGCTTGACATTTCCTTCGAGGGTACCACAGGTCGCTCGGTGCCCCGCGAACAATCGCGGTCATGTGCCGTGCGGACGCATCTCCCGAGTGGAGGCGGTGACCGGTTGAAACGTAGCTGCTCAAGGGCGATCGGCGTCGAACCGCGAACGCGATTCCGTGATGTCAGCGTGCGCGTGCTCTGCCCAGGAGGCAAGATGGGCCATCGGAACGAGAAGCGACTCGCCGAGCGGCGTGAGCCGATACTCGACGCTCGGCGGCCGGGTCGGAAAGACCTGGCGCGAGAGCAGGCCGTCGCGTTCCAGATTCCGCAGGGTCTGGGTCAGCATCCGCTTGGAGATGTCGGGGATGGCTCGCCGCAGCTGGCTGAAGCGGCGCGGCTGGCCCGCAAGTGCCATCAGGATCAGGGTCGTCCACTTGTCACGGAGATGACCGAGGACATCCCGCACCGGGCAGAGCTCGGGGTCGAACGCCCCTTGCTGCCACTCGTCGAAGCGCGTGCTCAGCGCGAGCCTGCTTGTCGAGAGAAGGTTCCCTTCGCGTAACCCTGGCACTACTTTCCGCCTCCTTGTGGTCGAATGAACAGGTCTCTATTGTAGACCTGTATACAATTCGCGACCAGGAGGTAGAAGCGCTCCGCAACGCCGTTTGCGCGATAACTCTCTTCGAAATCGTCAGTCAGTCGCCGGTAATCCGCAGTCCGACAAGCCACCGGCAACGCCTCTCGCACGCGGAGGTATCGTGGCAGAACCCAGGAGCAACACATGCAGCGATCAGATGGAAGTTCGACGGCAACCAGTGTCGCAACTGGAATGACCAGGAGGTCTCCCGCAATGCGACGGACACCGATGTTTCTCATTCCGATGATGGTCGTGGCGCTTGCGGGCGTCGCGACCGCTGGCCAACGATCCGGGGTCACCGCCCAGGAAGCCACCCCCAGCGGGCAAGAGCTCGAGGCGCTCGTCCAGCGCTACTACGACGCGTTCAACACCGGCGATGTGGACGCCCTCGATGACATACTCGCTCCCGATTGGACCGATTTCCCGCATCCTCCAGGTCCGGGAACCGACGCCGAAAACTTCAAGGAGGTCGTGCGCGGCGCCCGCGCCGGCATCCCCGATCTGTTCTTCGCCACTCAGGACTTCATCGTCGAGGGAAATCAGGTCGTGGTCCGCTCGACCGGAACCGGCACGCACGAGGGCACCTTCCTCGGAGTCCCAGGAACCGGCACGCCGGTCGAGTTCCAGGCCATCGACATCCACCGCGTCGAGGGCGGGCGGATCGTCGAGAGCTACCACGTCGAGGATCTGCTGAGCGTCCTGATGCAGGTCGGCGCGTTCCCACCGGCGACGAACACCGAGGCCGGAACTCCGGCCTCGTAACAACGTCCCGGATCAGATCCGGTCGCAATGCGGGCCGTGTTGCGATCGGGTCGAGGCTCTAAAGGTCGCCCGTTATGAGGTTCAAGGAGAGACCGCCCCGGCGACGCCGCCAGGGGTGGTCTTTCTTCTCACCGAGGTGAGGACCTGCGGTGGCGCGCTACCCGCCGGACATCGCGCCGACCACGATGTAGGGCTCCTTGCCGTCGGCAACCTCGGGCGGGAGCGGGTCATCCGGCGGATCGTGCGAAAGATCGCGCTCGCAGGCGAAGAACCGGACGAGCGCCCGGCGCCGGTGCGAGGCGCGGTCCCGGATCGTCCCGCGCAGCACGGGGTAGGCGGCTTCGAGGGCGTCGAGCACGACACGCTGCGTGACCGGTTCGCCCCTCCTGTCTATCTCAAGCGTGACCTCGCCGTTGACGCGCGCGAGTGTTCGCAGGTGGGGCGGGAGGATGATCCGGATCATCGCAGCGTCTGCACTTCCACCGACATCACCGCCGGCAGGTCGCGTACGATCGGCGTCCATGAATCGCCCGAATCGGCCGAGGCATAGACCTGGCCCCCGGTAGTGCCGAAATACACGCCGCATGAATCGAGCGTGTCGACCGCCATCGCGTCGCGCAGGACGTTGACATAGCAGTCGCTTTGCGGCAGACCGTTCGTGAGCGCTTCCCACTCCTCGCCGCCCGTCCGGCTGCGGTAGACGCGGAGCTTGCCATCGGGCGGGAAGTGCTCGGAGTCGCTCTTGATCGGGACAACGTAGATCGTGTCCGGCTCATGGGCGTGAACGTGGATCGGGAACCCGAAGTCGGTGGGCAAGTGGCTGCTCACCTCGCGCCAGGAGCCGCCGCCGTTGTCGCTGCGCATCACGTCCCAGTGCTTCTGCATGAACAGCACGTCAGGCCGGGAGGGGTGCATCGCGAGATTGTGGACGCAGTGGCCGACCTCCGCCTTTGGGTCCGGGATCTCTCCGGACTGGAGGCCGTTGTTGATCGGCCGCCAGGTCGCTCCGGCGTCGTCGCTACGGAACACCCCGGCCGCCGAGATCGCGACGATGATCCGGTCCGGATTGGCGGGGTCGAGCACGATCGTGTGCAGGCACATCCCGCCCGCGCCCGGCTGCCAGTATTCGCCCGAGGCCGCCCGCAGTCCCGAGAGCTCGTGCCACGACTTCCCGGCGTCGACCGAGCGGAAGAGCGCCGCGTCTTCGACCCCGGCGTAGATCGTGTCCGGGTCGGTCGGCGATGGTTCCAGGTGCCAGACGCGGGCGAACTCCCAGGGATGCTGCGTGCCGTCATACCACTGGTGCGTGCCGGGGACGCCGTCGTAGGCGAACTCGCTGCCCGCGGTCTCCCAGGTCGTGCCGCCGTCGTCGGAGCGCTGGACGATCTGTCCGAACCAGCCGCTGGACTGCGACGCGTAAAGCCGGTTCGGATCCAGCGGTGAGCCCTTGAGGTGGTACATCTCCCAGCCTGCGAAATGCGGTCCATCGACCGCCCAGTCCTTGCGTCGCTCGTCCGAGGTCAGGATGAAGGCGCCCTTGCGCGTCCCGACCAGCACTCGCACTCCGCTCATCGCTCGTTTCCTCTCTGTACGCATTCCACGGCGTTCCGGGATCACGCTCGCCAGCAGGCATATCACAACGGGTCACTCCATGATACTACCCTGTACGTACGCATGGAGCTTCTTCCAGATTGCGGTTTCTGGCGATTTCGCGGGCAGGTTCCTGCCGTTGCTGCGGACGCGGCTGAACTGTCCCTGAGGGGAGCCCTAGCGCGGGCGGAGACGTGGACCCGCTGGTCCGCCTGCGGGTCGATCCTTTCGCGGTAACTTCACCGGTGTCGGTAACGGAGCGACGAGTGGATCGTTATCTTACGAAATGGCCATCTGGTTAGCTAACGGCCTCGGTTCGGGACCGTTACCTTCACGGGCGTTGCCAACGGTGCCGGGGACGGCGCGTTATCTCACGAAACGGCCCTTTGCTTAGCGAACGATTCGCCCGTCCATCCAGTCGAGCATGTAGGCGAAAACCTCGCCGCGGCCCGCCTCGTTGAATATCTCGTGCTTCATTCCGGGCCAGAGCTTGAGAGCCTTGTCGCTCGATGCCGCCCGCTCGTGGAGGATTTGCGTGCCACGCGGGTAGGTCAACGTATCGTCGGCTCCGTGCATCGCCAGCAATGGGAGCCGGATCCCGGTCGCCCGCTTCCGGGCATCCTCGCCCGCGACCACCATCTCATGCGCCGTCCGGAAGCGCGTCGGTCCATGATGCGTGCGGTCGTCGAGGCCGAACTGACGGCTGATCTCCGGGTTGTACGTCAGCTTGTCCTCGCCGGAACCGTCCCGGGGCAGGGGAGCGGCCGGGGCGATCCGGGAGAAGACGCCGCCGATCCGCTTCGCCGTCGCCGAGACGCCGTCATCGATCACGAGGGCCGCGCCGCTGGTCACCAGCGCCGCCAGCTCGTCGCCATGCTTCAGCGCGAAGCGGACCGCGATCAGCCCGCCCATCGAATGCCCGATCAGCACGACCGGCAGACCGGGATGGTCCCTCCGCGCTCGCTCGGAGAGGTAGTGGAAATCGTCCACGAAGTCGTCGAAGCGCATCGCCAGTGCCCGTGGCCCGCTGCTTCGCCCGTGGCCGCGGTGGTCCTGTCCGTAGACCGCGTAACCACGTGCGGCAAGCGCCGTCACCAGGTGCGAGTAACGGCCGAGGTGTTCGGCATGCCCGTGGCAGACGAGCGCGATCGCCTTCGGCTCCGGCGGGATCCACGCCGCCATCGCCAGCGCGACATCCGGAGTGGGCCGGAGCTCCTCCCGAAGCTGGTGAACGGGGAACGGTGTCGTCATCGGGTGGGTCCTGTCGAGAGGCGCAGAAATGGCTGCGACGTGAAGATCAATGCCGAGAGTGGAACCCCGATCCGGGCGTACGCCGCCGGTGGCACCCCGATATCGGCCAGCCACAGATCGCCTGTCACCGCGCGGATGTCGTCCACGCCCAGGCCCGACTTCGGGAGCGCCAGCGTCAGCGTCGCCGCCGCCCGGATGCAGGGCGCCCCGATCTCGCCGGTGGTCGCGTTGAGCCCGGAGGGCAGGTCGATCGCGAGGATCGGCGCGGCGGCGGCGTTGGCGACCTCGATCAGCTCAGCAGCGGTTCCATGCGGGTCGCCTTCGAGGCTGAACCCCAGCAGTCCGTCAATGATCAGGGAAGTATCTTCGGGGATCGACGCCGGGACGCCCCGAGAGCCGTCGATCAGGGGGATCCCCCAGCGCTCCAGAATCCCGAGCTGATGCAGCGCGATCCCGGCGTGGTCCTCGACCGGGCGGGTCAGGATCACCGAGACATTCGCTCCCCAGGCGGTCAGCAGGCGGGCGGCGACCATCCCGTCACCGCCGTTGCCTCCCGTCCCTGCCAGCACGACGATCCGCTTGTCATGCGCCAGGCCGTCGAGTTGGTGCTCCCGCGCGAACGAGGCGACGGCGTGCCCCGCCAGCTCCATCAGCTGCAAGGATCCAACCCCGAAATCCTGGAGCATGATCCGGTCGATCTCGGCCATCTGGCTCGCGCTGAGGCTCGGCAGCGTTCCGGCAATGTTCACGTTCCGCTGACCTTTCCGGCCCGCTTGCCCTTCGCCCGCTTTTCACTCGTGAGAGCGGTCGCCCCATCACGCTCGGCGAGCCGTCCACCGCTCCGGAACAGGTGCCGGGGCACGCCATCGGGGCCGTCGAGATCGATAAAGTCGGCGATCGCGCCATGGTTGCGGCCCTCGGTGAACCGGAAGTGCCGCGGCCCGATCGGGTCGAGCTGGAAGATCTCTGGCTCCTCCTCCTCGGCCGTTTCCTCGTCGACGCTCACGTAGGTCACATGCAGCTGGTGGCCGGCGCGCTCGATCGTGAACCGGCCGTCGTGGCGAAGGTACGTGCCGGCGAAGGCGTTGAGCTTCTTTCTTGGAAGTTCGATGATCTCGGGCTCAGGCGCGCTGGACCCAAGATACGCCTGCAGCGCCCAGGCCTCGATCTCCTGGATCGCCCGTGACCCCGGTTCGCCGTTGGTCAGGATCGCGATCGCGAACGAGCGCTCCGGCACCACGGTCAGCTGGGCACGGAAGCCGCGCGTCGCTCCCCCATGGCTGACGATCCGGAAGCTGTCGGCGTCGCGGATCGCCCATCCGATGCCATAGGAACCGCGGCTCGGGCCGGCATCGAGTCGCGGTTCCCGCATCGCCCGGGCCGATTGCGCGGCGAGCAGCCGGGTCCCGTCGATCTCACCATCGCCGATATGAAGACTCGCGAATCGCAGCAGCTCCCGCGTGGAGGCGATGATGCCGCCCGCGGCGTTGACATGCCGCGGCAGGGAATACCCCTCAGCGATCGTGTGTCCGGCCTCGCGATGCTTGATCCGGTGCCCCACGGCATGGTCGAGCTCGATCGCATCCTCGGCGAAGAAGACCGCCGTCCGCAGCCCGAGCGGCGTGAACAGCCGGTCGGCGATCGCCGTCTCGAACGTGGTACCGGTGACCTTCTC
>CADCWJ010000713.1 GCA_902806365.1 uncultured Thermomicrobiales bacterium | reverse complement strand
GCCGTCCGATCCCACCTCCACCAACAACCCCGCCATCGGCGGACGGCTTCTCGCGACGCTTGCCCTGCTCTCGGCGCTGGGTCCGCTGGCGATCGACGCCTACCTGCCCGGCTTCACTGCCATGGCCGAAGATCTCGATACCTCCGCCTCGACCGTCCAGCTCACGCTGACCGCCTTCCTGTTCGGGCTGGCGCTCGGCCAGCTCGTGATCGGCACGCTCTCCGACCGCTTCGGACGCCGGCGGCCACTCCTGATTGCGCTGTCGATCAGCATGCTGGTGGGAGTCGCCTGCGCGCTTGCCCCGGCGGTCGAGCTGCTGATCCCGCTCCGGTTTGTCCAGGGGTTCACCGGGGCGGCCGGGGTCGTCATCTCGCGCGCGATCGTGCGGGACCTCAGCGAGGGACGAGCCACGGTGCGCGCGTTCAGCCTGCTGGGCGCGATCGGCTCCTTCGCGCCGGTCGTCGCCCCGCTGCTCGGTGGCACGTTGATGCCGATCGTCGATTGGCGGGGGGTGCTGGGCGCCGTTGCGCTCATCACCGGGGTGATGGTGGTGACCGCCTGGCTCGCCGTCCCGGAGTCGCTCCCGGTCCAACGGCGCGCCGGTGGCGGGATCGGGACGACATTCGCGATCGCCGGTGGGCTGTTCCGGAACCGGCTATTCGTCGGGTACCTGTTGACAAACGCATTCACGTTCGGCGCCTTGTTCTCCTATATCGCGGCGTCACCGTTCATGCTCCAGAACGTGTTCGGGCTCTCGTCCGGCGCGTACTCGCTGGCCTTCGCCTTCAACGCGGCCGGCCTGATCATCGGCAGCGCGGCAAACGCGCGGATCGTCCACCGCTTCGAGCCCGCGAGGATCCTGCTGGCGGCCCAGGCAACCATGGCCGCGGTCACCCTGCTGCTGGCGATGACGATCCTGACCGGTGTGGCGACCGTTGCCAGCGTGCTCCCGATGACCTTTCTGTTCGTGGGCGCGATCGGGTTCACGATCGGCAACGCCAGCGCACTGGCCCTGACTTCCGTCTCCGTGGCGATCGGAACCGCCGCGGCGATCCTCGGAGCCGCCCAGTTTGCGTTCGGTGCCGTGGCCTCGCCGCTCGTCGGGCTGGGCGGGGAGAACACCGCCGTGCCGATGGCGGTCGTCATGGTGGCATGCACCAGTCTCGCCCTGTTGATGCTGGTGATGACCCGCCGCGCGGCCCCGCTCGCCGTGCCGTCACTGGCCACATCGCATGGCGAGACGGAATGAATCGCGGCCCGGTAAGGGTGCTCGTGCGCAGGGAGAAGAAGCATGAACATCGTCGATCCGCCAGGCTCCTCTTCGATCATGGCGATCGCGGCGCATCCCGATGACATCGAGGGCTGGTGTGCCGGAACGTTGGCGTGCGCGATCGACCGTGGGGCAACGGTCCGCCTGCTGCTCGTGACCTCGGGCGACAAGGGCTCCTCCGACCCGGCGGCTCAGCCTGCTTCGGTTGCAACCCGGCGGGAAGAGGAAGCTCGGTGCGCGGGCCGCGTGCTGGGCCTGGCGGACATTGCCTTCCTGCGCCATCCGGACGGTGAGGTGGAACCAACGCCTGCCCTGCGCGGGCAGGTCGTCGAATGGATCCGGCGCTGGCGTCCGGATACCGTCTTCACGCATGACCCCGAGCATCCCGATCCACCGTATATCAGCCATCGCGATCACCGGACGGTCGGGCGCGTGACACTCGACGCAATCTATCCTTCCGCTCGTGATCCGTTGAGCTTCCCGGATCAACTCCGGGCCGGTCTCGCGCCGCATATCGTGCGACACGTCTGGCTTTTCGCCAGCACGCAGGCCGACGCGTATGTCGACATCAGCGCCGGTTTCGAGCGCAAGCTCGCCGCACGCCTTGAGCACACGAGCCAGACGCCCGATCCGGACGCCTTGCGGTCGGGATGGCGGCAACGTTCGAAAACGCTCGGCGCGGCGGCGGGGTTGCCGCTGGCGGAGGCGTTCACGATCCTGCACCTGGATTGATTGCCACGGCCTGCGTTCCCCGCAACCGGCCGTCATGTGCCGGGAGCGGGCAGGCCGTCGCAAGGTCGCAGGGTGATCGCGAACCGGGAGGATCGGGAGGCAGCGCAATGCAGTCGATTGCCACAATCGTGGAGGGCCACTGGAACCTCGGCCACGTTGTGCCCGGGGCCGTGCTCCAGCACTCCCCGACGCGGACCGTGATGGTGATTGAGTCGGATCAGGGAGCGTTCGTCGTGAAAGCGTACGAGAACGCGTGGGCGCTCGGCCTGGTGCACCCCACACCCAGCGAGATCGACCGTCACCTGCACATCTTCGACTTCCTCGCCGAAACGCACTTCGGGCATGCGCCCTCCCTCCTGCCGACGACGACCGGAAGGCGCTTCGTCCAGACGGACGATACGACAGTCTGCGTGCTCGCCCTGATCGAAGGGGCCACTCCGCCATCGATACCCGAGACTTGGGCGGAGCTGGGACGAATCGCGGCTCGGATCGGCGAGCATGACGATTACCCGCGTCCCTACGGCATCTCGGTCGCGGGAACGATCACGGAGCTGACGCGCAACGCGGAGCGCTATCCGTTCCGGACCGAAATGATCCACCTCGTCTTCACGCTCGGGATCCTGATGGATCAGCCGCCCTGTCTGATCCACGGTGAGATCAACACCCGGAACGCGATCATGGGGGCCGATGGCCGTCTTTCGATCCTTGATTGGGACCAGGCAGGAACCGGCCCATGGCCGCTGGAACCGGGCTATCCGCTGATCACCACGTTCCTCTCCGAGGATCTCGTGTTCGACTCCGGCGCGGCGTCGGCGTTCTACCGCTTGTGGGGCGCGGGCAGGGAGATGACGGCCGAGCACCGGGAGCTCGTCTTCACGGCGGCGGTGTTGCACGCGCTGCGATACTTGGAGTTCGGCGATTCCATGCGGCGGTGGACCCGGATCCAGCACGCGCTGGCGCACAAGGATGCGTTGCTCGCGGCGCTCGGTCCAGCAGGGACCTGAGATCAGGCTCCGCCCGATCCCCCAAGCGCTTCAGCAATCGTTGCCACACGGGATCGTCGTTCAGGCGGTGACCACCGTGCCCGCATCGAATACTGGCGCGAGGAGCGCCGCGTGGGCGTCGAACAGCTCGTCGGTCATCGCCCGGATCTCGTCCAGCGTCAGCACGGCGCTCGTCAGCGGGTCGAGCATGATCGCGTGATAGACGTGCTCTCGCTCGCCCGTCAGCGCCGCCCGCACCGCCAGCTCCTGGACGTTG
>CADCWJ010000712.1 GCA_902806365.1 uncultured Thermomicrobiales bacterium | reverse complement strand
GTCCGCCCGACGTGGCTTGCGGACGGGTAGTGAACGTCATCCGGTTCATCGACGGCGTCCGGTTATGGCTCCACTGCGTCGCCTTCTGGTGCGGGGCGAGGGACTTGCGCGGCAGCGCGATGATCCGGCTTTTCGGTGCCAAGATGGCACATTCCCGCAGCGCGCGGGGGATGGCCGAGGCATTGCTGGTTCGACATAATTGTCGGGGTTCAGATGGGGCCTGATTGCTCGAAGGTCGCCAAAACACAAGGGATCGTTGCATGCCAGTTTGTTCGCGGCGGTGGTTGACCCTCTTGATGACGCTCGCCCTGCTCCTCAGCGGGTTCGGGGCTGATGGTGCGGTGGCGGCGCCACCGGGCAAGGGCTCGCAAGGTGGCGCGACGTGCCCGGTTGCCGGGGGAGCGCAGGTGGTGCTCGATCCGGGGCACGGTGGCGATGATCCCGGAGCGGTCAACAGCACGTACGGTCTGGAAGAAGAGGACCTGACGCTGGAGATCGCCTATCGCACCCAGGCGCTCCTCCAGCACGCCGGCTACAGTGTTGCGCTTACCCGATATGGGGATACCGGTCTGGGAAACTCGGAGCGGGGCGAGATCGCGAACGCCTGCGGGGCGCTGGTGTTCGTGGAAATCCACCTCAACGGGTCGAGCGACCCATCCGTGAACTACTCGCAAACGTTCTGGGGCAAGAAACGGAAGGACCTCGAGTTCAGCCAGGTGATGAGCGGGGCGCTGTCCAGCCTAGGTATTCCGAACAATGGGACCGGCCAGTTCGCGAATGGCGGCCTGTTGCAGGCAACGATGCCGAGCACGCTGGTCGAAGCGGTGTTCCTCACCAACAACGATGAGGGCGCAAAGTTCGCCGCGGGAACCCGTCAGGGCGAGATCGCCCAGGCGATCGCGGCGGGCGTGATGGCGTTCCTCTGACCTGTTGCCCGGCCGGGGAGCGGCTGCAACGCCCTCGGCACGGGTGAACCCGCGCGAATGGACCTTGTCCGATCGCATCAGCCAGCGAGGCTGCTCTAGGCTGGTTAGGTGGGGTTGCCTGTTTCTACCGCGTGTCCGCTGTCGATCCAGGCCCTGATCCCGCCCTCGAGGTGCGCGACATTGCCATACCCCATTTGTCGTAGCGTGTCGGCTGCCAGGGCTGAGCGTCCACCTGAAGCACAATGCAGGATCACTCGCTGGTTCGGATCGAATTCTGCCTTGTGATACGGGCTTGTGGGATCGGCGTAGAACTCGAGCATGCCGCGCGGAGCATGAACAGCTCCGGCAATGGCACCGTTCTGGGTGCGCTCCTCAGGTTCACGCAGGTCGACGAGGACAGCTCCTTCCTCCACCTCCCGGGCCACGTCGGCGGGGGACAGGTTCTCCGTCCGGCTCTTGGCGTCCGCGACGAGCTGGGCGGCCGTCCGTGGTGTTTCCTGAGCCATGGTATTCCTCCTTCGCGGCGGATTTCGCCACCAGTGTATGCCGCCAGCCGGTGCAGTCAAGACGACCATGATGACGCCGCATCGACGGTCCGGGCTCCCGCTCGCCGTCTCCTGCCGCCATGTCTTCCCCCGGGATCGAGCCGGAGCCGGAGCATCCCGAAAGCGCATAGCCGGTCACGGCATTGCGGTTCGCGCATCCTGGCGACGGGCTGTGTGCCTTGCCCCCATCCGGATCACACTCTATAGTTGGGGGTGTACGTACAGGGTCTGGGGAGCGTCCCCATTCCAGGGTATGGAAGAGGGGATGCCATGCGTCGTGCCGGTTATGCGTTGCTGCTGCTCGTCGTGCTTTCCGGGACAGCCGGTCCGGCCTTGTTCGGGGTGCTTCCCACCGCAGCGCAGATAGCCACCACCGCGACGACCACCGACACCTTGAACCTTCGCTCCCGGGCAGACCTCGCCAGCAGCATCCTCACCGTGATGCCGAAGGGCGCGGCGGTCACGCTGACGGGGGCCGAGAGCAACGGGTTCCGGCCCGTCTCGTACAACGGTACCCGGGGTTGGGCATTCAGCACCTTTCTGGCGATCGATACGCCGCCCGCGGCGCCCAGCACCCCTGCCACCACCACCACCGCCGTGAATCTCCGCTCCGGACCCGGAACCTCGTATCGTGTGCTTGCCGTCATGCCCGGGGGCGTCGGCGTTACGGTCACCGGAGCGTCGAGCAACGGCTTCTTTCCGGTCACCTACAACGGGTACACCGGCTGGGCATCGGGGGACTACCTCCGGTTGGGTTCGGAACCGGCGCCGGTGCCCCCTCCACCGCCCGCGTCCGTGCCGACCGGGACAGCCGTCACTACCGCCGCCCTCAATCTCCGCGGCGGGGCCGGGACCAGCTTTGCCGTCATCGCCATCATGCCAGGCGGAGCCCGCGTGGTCCTGACCGGGCAGACCGCGAACGGGTTCCATTCGGTTTCCTACAACGGCCGCGGCGGGTGGGCCTCCAGCGCCTTCCTTGCCGTCGATGGCACCGCGCCCGCGCCGACCGGCACGGCACGCGCCATCGATAACGTCAACCTCCGCTCCGGACCGGCGACATCATATTCCGCGCTGACGGTGATCCCGCGCGGCAGCGGCGTCACGCTGACCGGGCAGGTGAACAACGGCTTCCACTCCGTCAGCTACAACGGATTCACGGGGTGGGCGTTCAGCACGTACCTGGACCTCGCTTCCGCGTCTCCGGCACCGCCGCCATCCGGGTCCGGCATCCCGTTTGCGGTCACCAACGCGATCGTCGGCCCCGTCCGCGGAGGCCCTGACGCGGCCATCGCGTTTGCCCGGCAGTCGGGAGCGATTCGCCTGGACGAGGTGGAACGCTATGTCCGTGAGATCTACCGGCTGGCGCCACAGATCGGGTTCGACCCTGCCATCCTGATCGCCCAGTCGGCGCTGGAAACCGGGTACTGGCGGAGCTCCTGGTGGCAATACCGGCTCAACCCGGCCGGGCTCGGCATTACAGGCGATCCACAGCAGGGGGAAGCGAGCCAGACCTTCGCCAGCGGCACGATGTCGGCGCGCGGGCAGATCGCCCACATGCACGCCGAGGTCTTCGGCGCCTCGCGCGCGTTGCCGGACGTGCTCCAGGGTACCGACGCGACCTACCAGCGGGTGTTCGAGGCCGGTTGGGCCGGCACGATCGTCACGATCGACGATCTCTCGGGAACCTGGGCCGTCGATCCGCAGTACGCCGGGAAGATCGTTCGCGTGGGCCGCGAGATCTTTCCGTAACGAAGAGACCCCTGGCTACGGCACCTGTTTGCCCGTTGCCGGGCGACAAGCGTGCCGTGATGATGCCCCACGCAGCGTTGCGTGGGGCATTGTCCATTCGGCGTTTCCTGCCGGACGAGTGAGCAAGGGCGATCACTTTCGCCCCGCCTCCTCGTCGTCCAGCGCTCCCCGCTCCCGTGTCATCCGGCGCTGCCCGTTCCCTTGTCATCCAGAGCGAAGCGAAGGATCTTTCGAAGATCGCCCGGAGGCGATCGAGACAGGCTGCGGCGAGACCTCGTCGTACAGCACGTTTCGGGAGAACGACCATTG
>CADCWJ010000711.1 GCA_902806365.1 uncultured Thermomicrobiales bacterium | reverse complement strand
GCTGGCGATCGTCGCCTCGTTGGTCGATGCCCAGGGAGGAACGTTCGTTGTCCAGAGCGAACCCGGCGCCGGCGCGACGTTCACGGTGACATTCCCGATCGCTCCAGTGGCCGCCGGCGATGCCAAGCAACGGAGATAGGGCAGTGATGCCCTAGATCATCAGCGCTTGCTCATCAAAGCTCAATCGTTGGCACACTGACTGCCTCTCAATTTTTCGACTTTCCCTTTGGAAAGCGGCATCGTCCTGGCAGGTGAAAGCGGATCCATGTATCTCACCGACGGCAACCTTCGGTAGCCGCTGCGTGCTGACACATCAAGTCTGGGCGTTGCCAGGATGCTGCAGGCGATCGGCGGAGATGCGTCCGTGTCGAGGTCACCGCCCGCGCTCGCGAAGAAAGCCGGCGCCCTGGAGCCGGAGCGGATCGCCGTGCGGGCACGTGCCGGCTTTCCGCCGCCGTGCCTGGATGGGGTGCAATGGGGGCGCGGTTCTTCCCGTCCATGCGGGGCTGCAGAAACAAGCGATGCGCAGGATGTCGATCCGTACACAGGAGAAGGGCAGGTCATGGCAGATCAGAAGTTGGTCGTAAGCTGGCTCAACGATGCGTACGCGCTGGAGAACGGCATCGCCGAAGCCCTTGAAAAGCAGGTTGCTGTCGCGGCCGATCATCCGGCGGTGCAGAGCGGCATCCAGCGCCATCTCGAGGCGACCAAGCGTCACGCCGAGACGGTGAAGACCTGCCTGGAGCAGCTCGGCGAAAGCCCTTCAGGCGTCAAGACCACCATGGCAACGCTCGGCGCCAAGGTACACGGCCTTACCATGGGTGCGGCGAAAGACGATCTCGTGAAGTTCGCGCTCAACGACTATGCCACCGAGCACATGGAGATCGCGTCCTACAAGGCGATGATCGTCGCGGCGCAGGAAATCGGGCAGGCCGAGATCGCGGCAGCGTGCCAGGGAATCCTCAGTGATGAAGTAGCGATGGCGGCCTGGCTCGACGAGCAGATGCCGGCACTTGTGCGCGAGGCGGTCCAGCAGGGAGAAACGTAGCCCTCACACGTGATGACCGCGCTGTCCGATCCCGGCAGCCCATAACAATCCTGCTTCCCGGCCCGACATGGCAAATCTCGAACGAAGCCGCCCCTGGCGCGATGGTATCGCGCCAGGGGCGGCTTCTCGATTCTCGGTCACCAACCTGGCATCGCCCTTCCTGCAGATGCGCTCTCGACGCCGGCACGATCGGTGACTCCGAGACGCAGACCGGACAGCCGTTCGGGATGGCGCGGGCGTGACAGGCTGGCCCACCGGCCGGATTCCGTGGTAGCCTCCCTCTTGCCATTGTCAACGTGGCACGTACGATCCAAGCAGAATCGCCACGCGCGATCACGCGGACGGTCGTGCATGTCTGACATTGCGCCCCGTGATCCTGCCACCGTGGCTGGAGGTCAGGAAGGCGGTGACGTGTTTTCGGGGTTGGGGTCTCCGGATCGCCAATCACCATTCGAGAAGGAGGGGAAACAGGGTCGTCCTGTTCCGAGCTCCTCGGGACACCACGGATCTCGCATGCTCCGATGCCGCGAATGCGGTGCCGGGACGTCCGGATTCACAATGAGGGAAGGGTTCTCATGTCCATGGTGCAATCGCCGGGCGGGATGGCCGCGGCGACATTCGGGACCGATGTGCCGGTCACGGCAACACGTCGAAGCTCGCGCATACGGCTGGCCCGTCGTGCGATCGTTCGTAGCCTCTCCGTGCTCATCTGCGCGCTCAGCCTGCTGACGATGACGGTCGGGGGCACGCTGGCCGCCCCGTCGGACATGGCCGCCGGATCGTCCGCCACCTATCAGGACGGCACCGGCTCCTACATCGCCGATTACGCCCTGCAGTTCCTGGGATATTCCTACGTCTATGGGGGGAACACCCCCAGCGGATTCGATTGCTCGGGCTTCACGCAGTACGTGATCCTGAACACGCTCGGGATCGATATCGGACACGGTACCGCCGGTCAGCTCAATCACGGAACATGGGTCGATTGGGGAACGTGGCAGCCTGGTGACCTTGTCTACTTCGCGGGAACCTACCGCGCCGGCATCTCCCACACCGGGATCTACATCGGCGACGGCCAGATCATTCACGCGGCGAACGAGAGCACGGGCGTCATCATCTCGGACCTGTACTCCAACTATTACGCGTCGCACTACTACGGCGCGATCCGCGTCGGCTAACGCCCTCGATCGAGGGCTGGGCGACATCGCCATGAAGGAACGAGGGGTCCGCGGTTG
>CADCWJ010000710.1 GCA_902806365.1 uncultured Thermomicrobiales bacterium | reverse complement strand
TGAAGGACCGCCCCAAGGACAAGCCCTTCCTGATCTGCGCCGGCTTTGCCAAGCCGCACATGCCGTGGCTGGCACCGAAGAAGTACTTCGACATGTACCCGCCCGACGCGGGCCAGCTGGCACGGGTTCCGCCGGGCGCTGAGCGCGAGCTGCTCAAGCAGGACCGGGGCCAGTCCGCCGGCGGCGACGCCGCGTTCGAGTGGAACGAGGGCGTGACCGACGACGAGGCCCGCATGCTCGTCCGCGGCTACATGGCCAGCCTCACCTACTCCGACGCGCAGGTCGGCCGCCTGCTGGACGCCCTGAAGGAGCTCGGGCTCGAGCGGGACACCATCGTCGTCCTCTGGGGCGACCACGGCTATCACCTGACCGACCACGGTCTGTGGCGCAAGAACACGATCTACCACGTCGCCAGCCGCATCCCCTTTACCATCCGAGCGCCCGGCCTCGCCCGGGGCAAATCGACGTCCGCGATCGTCGAGTCGATCGACATCTACCCGACGCTGCTGGGGCTGACTGGGATCGGCCCCGGCAAGCTCGATCTGCACGGCAGGAGTTTGGCACCCCTGTTGAAAGATCCGGCCACACCGTGGCCACACCCGGCCTACACCAGCGCGGGCGACTATCACGGGATCGTGACGGACCGGTATCGGTTCGCCGTCTCGCCGACGCAACCCAGGACGCTGTTCGACCTCCAAGCCGACCCCGGCGAATGGAAGGATCTGGCCGACGACCCCCAACACGACGACCTCGTGAAGGATCTCGAAGCGAGGACCCGATCGGCTTGGGCGAAGGCACGCTAATTTCGTCGCCCTATCGTGCCCATGGCATCGAACAGGTGATGCCCGAAAGGCGGTTTCACGGTATGAGAACTTGGACCTTCACGATCGTCACGCTGATCACGTCGATCCACTTCGCCGTCCCGTTCGTGCGGGCGGAGGAGGACAAGCCGTTGCTTGCGATCCGGGGCCCCCTGCTGTTTCAGGACGACTTCGAGCGGGCGATCTCGGAAACGCATGGCAGACCAATGACGCGACCCGTGGCGTGTCCGGCCAGTCGAAGATCGTCGAGGGAACACTCGCCGTGACGCGGTCACCCAAGTCGAACCATGCCGCGGTTGCCAGGACGCCCGTGGAGTACAGGGACGCGGTCATCACCGTCCGCATTTACATGGCGGGCAAGGAGGGCTTCAGCCTCAACATGAACGACCTGCAGTGCAAGGAGTCGCATGCCGGGCACATCGGTAACGCCACCTCACGCCCGAAAGCGT
>CADCWJ010000709.1 GCA_902806365.1 uncultured Thermomicrobiales bacterium | reverse complement strand
GTGCCTTTGGATGTCGGGGAAAACGTACTGGAGGCCGAAGCGCCAGTGGCTATCGCGTTCCTGGGTCCACGCGGAACCAACAGCGAGGACGCCGCGCTGCTCTACGGCGGGCGTGACGCCGAGTTCGCGGCTTTCCCAAGCATTCCCGCCCTGACATCGGCGGTCGAAATCGGGCTGGCCGAAGTTGCCGTCCTGCCGATCGAGAACTCAATCGAGGGGCCGGTCAGCACCACGCTCGATCTCCTGATCCACGAGACGGGATTAAAGATCCGTCACGAGGTCGTCGTGCCCATTCGCCACGTTCTGGTTTCGGTCTCCGGCGCGGGGCTGGAGGCGATCACCGAGGTCGTCTCGCATCCGCAGGCGCTCGGCCAGTGCCGTCGCTTCCTGGAGCGGTTTCTTCCGAACGCGCGGCAGGTCGCCTCCCTGTCGACAGCGGGGGCGGTCCAGCAGGTCGCGGAGGGAGGAGATCCGGCGAAGGCCGCGATCGGGCCGCTGCGCGCCCACGAGCTGTATGGCGGTCAGGTGCTGGCGCGGGACATCCAGGACAATCGCGGCAATCTGACACGGTTCGTCGTGCTCGGGCACGAGGACGCCGAGCCGACCGGCGACGACAAGACGATGATCGGGCTGACAGTGCGCGAGAACGTGCCCGGCAGCCTCTTCCGGATCGTCGCGCCGTTCGCCGAGCACGGGATCCAGCTCACCAGCATCGCGTCACGGCCAACGAAGGGCTGGCTCGGCGATTACGTGTTCCTGATCGACTTCGAGGGACACCGCAGCGATGCCACGGTGACGCAGGTGCTGGCGGCGTTGGAGGAACCGGCGGCTCAGCTCAAGGTGTTCGGGTCGTTCCCACGGTATCCTGTGGAACGGCTTCGTGATCTGGTGACTTCGCCAGCACTGCTCTGACAGACGATGCACCGAACGAGTCCATTCGATGAGTGGACTCTTCGGGCGCGCTACCCGGAAAGACATCGCCTTCCATGACGATCCATATCGACGACGCCCTGGTAACCTCGCAGATCGCGGTTCCGCTTCGGGAGCGATGGGTGGAAACGGAGATCCCAGTCGAGTTTTCCCGACGGATGCGTGCTTCCGAGGTTGGACCGGACGATGTCGCGCTGATCTCCAGCGCGGAAGCAACGATGCTGACGACCACCCATGTCATCGCGCCGGAGATCGCGGTCGTGATGGACGGGGTCGGGCCGATCGCGATGCGAACCCCGGTCCGGCCCGACGAGATCGAGGAGGCGATGGTCCGGCTCTACGAGTGCGGGGCCACCGCCGAGATCCTGATCCGCGCGTTGCTGCGATCGTATTTCGGTATCACCGCCACCAGCTTCGCCTATATCGACGAGGAACAGGGGGACGAAGCGCCCCAGGTCGTGATCGTCGATGACGAGATTGGGCTGAGCCAGCCAGAGAGCGGGCATCAGGTTGATCTGGCACGGGCCTGGTTTATCCTGACCGGGCAGGCGGTCGTCAGCCATGTCACGGTCGTCGGGCTGGAAGCACAGGCGCGTGGGGGCGGGAAGGAGCTGGAGGTGCTGCGGGCCGCCGTCGCAGCCGGGGTCGAGCGCCGAAAGGAAGTTCGCGGCCGGATCGCCGAGCGGACCGGTGCCGATCGCGACGTGCTGGCGGAGGTCACGAACCGGCTGCGGTTCGAGCTGACGCTGGAGGACCGGATCTCGGTGGCGAACCTGGCCGCGCGCGGCTCGTGGGGCTCGCGCTTTGGGCGGACGATCCCGGTCTTCCGTGATGCGTTGAAGGTGGCGGACGACGCAGCGGACGGTGGTTCCTGAGCGAGCCGGCAATGATCCGGAGCGATGGACGCATCCGCTGCGTTCTGGGTGAGCATTGGTTTGCCTCGGCAAAGATCGCGAGGTATCTCCCGGTAGGGGCAGCCCTGTGTGGCTGCCCAGAGCGCGCACCATGGCTGCATGCGTGATTCGCCCAGCATCGGGCGACCACGCAGGGTCGCCCCTACAGATGCAGGGAGCGCCTGATTATCCCGGCGGTTCTTCCCTCAGTTCCCGCTGGTACTCTGCCTCGGAGCCGATCCAGACCGATCCGTCGGCGTAGTGCTCCTTTTTCCAGACCGGCACGATCTCCTTGATCCGCTCGATCGCGAAGGCGGCGGCGGCGAACGCGGCCGCGCGGTGTGCCGACGAGCAGGCGATCACGACGCTGGCGGTCCCCGGCGTCAGGAGTCCAGTCCGGTGAACGATCGCGGTGCGGACATCCGGCCACTGATCGACGATCTCGGTGCCGATCCGGGCCAGCATCTTCTCGGCTGCCGAGGCGTACGCCTCGTAATCGAGGGCGGTTACGTCGCGGCCTCGCGCGTTGTCGCGGACGGTTCCAGTGAATGTCACGATCGCCCCAGCGTCGTTGGCGGCAACGAGCGATTCGACCTCCCTGGGGTCGAGCACGTCCGTCGTGACCCGGAACAGCTTCGCGCCATGGTGGTCGCCACCGCTGACGGGCGGGATGAAGGCGACCTCGTCGCCGTCACGAAGCGGTCGATCAGGCGTGACATAGTCCTCGTTGACCATCAGCATGACCGACCGTTCGAGCCCTGCCAGCCTTGGGTGATCCCTTGTCACCAGCGCGTAGATCTCACCGGCGGTCGTGCCGTCGGGAACGTCGAGCATGGCGTCGGACACGCCGAGCTGCTCGCGCAGGATGGCGAAGTATTTGAGGGAGATGGTCAGCATCGACAGGATGATCTCTCCAGGTCCAATGTCGCGGCAGGGCGAGACGCCGTTATCTCGTAGGGGACGACCCGGTAAGCAGCATCGGCGCCTCCCGCGGTTTCCCGCGAACGTCACGCGATCTGTGCCGTCCCGTGTCGTTGCATTGGCGCGGGCCCATTCCGGCGGAACGCCCGGTCAAAACGGGAGGCCACAAGGGCCTCCCTTACGTAATCATGGAACGGTTCGCTGTGACGAGGTCATGTGATGGGATAGCCCGCGCCGCGCCCGGTGTCAGGAGCCGAGGGTACGCGCGAGCGCGTCGCGGAGATTGCGCGCGGCATCCCGGTTGGTGTTCCGCAGGTTCCGGAACAGCTCGGCGATATCGGTCTCGCCCGCCTCGTCGGCGTCGTGCGCGTAGCGGACCAGCACTTCCTCGCTCTGCAGGAGATTGCTCAGCGTCGTCACAATGTTGTATTCGAGATCGCTGACGGCGAAGTCCTCGGTTCCATCGGTCATCGGTTCACCCCCACGTGACAATGCCAGCGGCGCGAATCGCACGACTGGACGACGCGCATCGGAGCCAGGGCGGCTCGCTTGCGCCAAATCGTTGCGGCCCCTCGGCCTATGGACTCCCGGACACGGTACCTTAAAGGTGCTTCTCGAACCAGCCGAGCGTGCGCTGGAGGCGCTCGACGCGATGCTTCGGCCCGCCGTTGCGGCTGAGCCCGTGGCTTTCGCCCGGGAATCGCACGAATCCCACCGTCCGCCGCAACCGTTTCAACGCGATGAAGAGCTGCTCGGCCTGCTCCATCGGGCAGCGGTAGTCGTTCTCGCTGTGGATGATCAGGAGCGGCGCCGTGATGTTGGCAACGTGTTTCAATGGGGACTGGTCCCAGTATCGCTCGACATTGTCCCACGGCGTCCCGAGCTCCGGGTCGAGCGACACCAGCGAGATGTCATCGGTGCCGTACATGCTGATCATGTTCGAGATCGAGCGGTCGGTGACGGCGGCCCGGAACCGGTCGGTCGTCCCGAGCAGCCAGTTCGTGATGAACCCGCCGTACGAGCCGCCGGTGACGCCGATCCGGGTCGGGTCGATCCCGCCGAGCCCGATCACATGGTCGATCGCGGCCAGGAAGTCCGGCGCGTCTGCCTCGCCCCAGGCGCCGGTCACCAACTGCGCGAACTCCTCGCGATAGCCGAGGCTGCCGCGCGGGTTGATATAGGCGAGGGCGAAGCCACGGCTGGCGTAGAGCTGGAGCTCGTGGGAGAAGGCGGGGCTGAACTGGCCGTGCGGGCCGCCGTGGACGTTCAGGATCAGCGGCACCGCCGGCCCCTCGGCGCTGTTCCCGGCAGGGCGAAGCAGCCAGCCCTGGATCGCCTCGCCGCCGGAATCGATCCAGAACTCCTCCGGGGTCGCAATCGCGCGGGTCGAGGTCCACGCGTCGTTGAACGCGCTGAGCGCCGTCTCCCCATCGGACGTGATCCGGCGGAGCTCGAACGGGGTCGTCGGGTCGGCGACCGAGATCACCAGGCTGTCGCCGCCATCGAGGTGATCGAATGCCGCGACATGGCGGTTCCGCCCCGTCAACTGCGTCGCGCCGTCGC
>CADCWJ010000708.1 GCA_902806365.1 uncultured Thermomicrobiales bacterium | reverse complement strand
ACGGACCGCCGTTGCGCGTCGATCCCTCGCGCGGGCAGACTCCACCAGTGTAGTACCGGCGGGAAGCGATACCTGCCGGACATGTGGCGGTGGGGAACGACTCGAGCGGCACCTGCCGCCTGCCCGGAGGTGAGAACGGATGTTCGCCGCAAGGGCCATCGTCTCACGAACCGGGCCGGGGATCAACAGTCAGGAACAGACAATGGCACAGGAGCGAGGAAACCCCAACGCCCGGTTGGGAAGCCGGAAAGGGACCGGATTCCGGCCCCTTCGCCTCGATCCTCGTTGTGCGGATCGTTAGCCGACGAGCAGGCTCTCGGCGGCATCGACCCACATTTCCGTTCCACTGACGTGATCGGCCGCATCTGACAGCAGAAAGGCGATCACCCGGGCGACCTGGGCAGGATCAGCCGGGCCACCGGCAAGCGGCGAGACGCCTCTCGGGAACTCGACGGGCCACCGGATCCTGTCGATGTTCCGGGGGTGCGTGGCTTCGTCAATATTCGTGCTGATCGCACCCGGGCACACGACATTGATGCGGATCTTTTTTTGGGCGAGCTCAAGCGCCACCATCTTGGTGAACGCGACCTGCCCGGCCTTGCTCGTGGAGTAGGCGACCGCGCCGGGATAGTTGAAATTGCGCGACCCGTTCACGGAGGAGACCACCACGATCGCCCCACCCTGGCGCTGCAGCAGCGGGAGGCTCGCCTTGGTCGTCAGGAACGTGCTGGTCAGGTTGGTGGCCAGCGTGTGATTCCACTCGTCGAGCGTCAGGTCGTCGAGCGGGGCGAAGACGCCGTTGGCGCCGGCATTGGCGACGACCGCATCCAGCCGGCCCCACGTGTCTTCGATCCGGCGAACGGCATCGGCCAGTTCGTTCTCACTGGTGACATCGGCGCTGATCCCGATCGCCTGGCCGCCCGCCGCGATGACCGCCGCGCAGGCTTCATCGATTCGTGCCTGCTGCCGGGAGAGCACGGCAACCGACGCACCCTGGCGGCCAAGCTCGATTGCCGCCGCCCGACCGATCCCGGACCCTCCACCGGTGACGAGCGCGACCCTGCCCGAAAATTGTCCATCGTTGGTCACGTCTCAATCCTTTGCTCGCGAACGCGATCGGGAGTGCCCGCTCATCCATCCGTCCGGCCCGTACGGGCGGACTCCATGTCCGCCCCAGCAGGAATGGGCCGACATGCGCTATCCCTCCGGCCAGGATGCGGTCTTTGGCCCCCGTCCCGGCGCGACCGGCTCGCTCAAGCCAAGCGTCTCGGTCCAGTTGTCCTGAGGGCGGT
>CADCWJ010000707.1 GCA_902806365.1 uncultured Thermomicrobiales bacterium | reverse complement strand
GCGGACACTTCGCTGGTATGCGTGGGCGCTGGTCCTTGCCAACCGGGCGGATGACGCCGAGGCGCTGGTGACGCATCTGGAGCGCAATCTCCCTGCCGAACGGTCGGCGGACGACGATCTGGCCCGCGATCTGGAAGCGGAGCTTTTTGCGATCAGGTCACGGCTCGCCGCCTACCGGGGCGATCACCGGGCGACGATCGCACATGGCGAGGCGGCACTCTCTATGCTCGATCTGGTCCACAAGCAGTCCGTGCGGGCCGATGTGGTGCTCAGCCTTGGTTACGCACACCGCGCCCTCGGCGACTCCAACAACGCCGAAGATCACTTCCGGCGGGCCGCTCAGCTTGGCCAGGCCAGCGGCAACCTCAACGCGGCACTCTGGGGCATGCGCTACCTGGCGGCCACGCGAGTCGGGCAGGGGCAACTGGGGGAGGCCGACGCGTTGATCGAAACGGAGCTGGCGCGGCACGAGGCGACCGGCCGCGAGCCGGGACCACTCGAAGCGGCGCTGCTGATCGGCCGTGGCGAGATCGCTTACGAGAAGAACGACCTCAAGTGCAGCCGCACGGCGACCGAAACGGCGATTCCCCTGATCCAGGAGGGGGGAGACGCCAAGATGCTGATGAACGGGCTGATCACGCTGGCGATGCTCGACGTGGCGGAAGGGGATTTCGCCGCCGCCGCCACCCACGTTCGCCGTGCGGAGAGCGTCTTCGGCGGGCTGTTCACACGGGCGACCTTCGCCCGCATCGCCCTCTTGAGCGGGAACCTGACGGACGCCGCACGGTGGGCGAAGTCGAGCGGGTTCGACGTCGAAGACGATGCCGATTTCGCCCGCGGCGAGGCCGAGCAAACGATTTTCGCCCGGATCATGCTTGCCACCGACCCGACGGACGCCCCACTCCGGCTCGCCGGGCGCCTCCTCCATCGCGCCGAGGCGGACGGCCGGATCACGCGATCGATCGAGCTCCTGACCATGCTCGCGGTCGCCCGTCATCAGCGCGGCGATCACGGTGCCGGACGCCACTCCATGATCCGTGCCTTGCATCTCGCGCAACCGGAGGGGTACGTGCGCTCGATCATCGACGAGGGCCCGGGCGTGGCGCCGGTGCTGCGGGGCCTTGTCCGCCAGTCGCGCGAGCTCGACGATCCGCTTCGCACCCATGCGCTGCGGCTCCTGACCGCGCTCGCCCCGGTGGCCGAACAGGCGTCCGGGCGGCGTGACACTGGCATGGCCGAGCCGCTTTCCGGGCGCCAGCTCGAGATTCTCCGGCTTCTCGCCGCCGGGCATTCCAACCGGGACATCGCCGACCGGCTGTTCATCGCCGAAGGAACGGTCAAGGCGCACCTGCACCAAATCTTCGGAAAGCTGCTCGCCCGCAACCGTACGGAAGCGGTCAGCAACGCCCGCGAGCTGGACCTGCTCGACTCCTGATCTCCCCCTAAACCACGCCTCCACGGGACTAAACCTCAGGTCAACCGAATCCTAACGAACGATGGATGTGTGTCTCACGTCTGATCCCTAGGCTTGTCTTATAGAGACAGAGCCCCGGGATGGCATCGCCAACGGTCCAGCCCGGGCAACGCGAAAGGACAGACACCATGCTGCTGTATACCGCTAACGACATGTTGAACAAGATGCAGGACGAATTCGCCCTCCAGGCGCCCGTCGATCGATCCGGGTTCTCTCAGTCGGGCCACCCCCTGTCGAGCCGGGTCCGGCGATTGCGGCGTGCGGTTTCCTCGCTCGTCAGCACCGTGTCGTTCCTCTAGGCCATCGATCACGTGCACATCTCACGAGAAAGCGACCATCTTCATGCTGTTTCCCCACCTGCCCACGGAAGATTCCGTGACTCACCGCCGGCACGTTGTGTATGGCCGGCATGACCCCGTCGAGCGCCTGCGCGCCCATGGCCACCATGATCCGGACGGGTTTTTCGGCGACGACGCCTTGCGCCCGGATCCGGTCTGGATGGCCCTGCGCAAGCTCGGCATGCCACGATCGGTGACCGCCCTCGGGACCCGGATCGGCGCCACGTTCAGCGGCCAGGCACAGCACCGGGATGTTGCCTGCCTCTCCGAACGGCGCACCTGAACGGTAGGGGCCGCCCTTGCTCACACGGCAAGGGCGGCCCCGTCCACTCAACGCGCACTCGCCGCTTGCGGTCCCGCTACCCCTCCCATGCTCTCGCAGTGTCGAGCCTCTTGTTCGCCGGAAGGCAATAACCCTCCATCCAACACTCCCGGTCCGTCACACGACCGGCCGTATTGCCTGCCATGTTCGAACGTGCGAACCGGAGACAGCCCTGCATGCGCGGCGAATCGGTCGCGAGGCATCCGGGCGGAGCGTTGCTCGATCATCGAGAGAGCCATCGCTTCGCTCCGGATGACAATGGTTTGGGCCATGACTTCGCGGACGCGTCGCATGGCAGGGGAGTGGGCTTGGCCATTACGGGGACGGCCACCACACGATCATCTGTTCACGCCGTTGCCACTGACTTCGGTCGCTTCTCAGCAGATGATGCTCTTCATCGCCTTGGGGCCGTGCCCGATCGGGTCCTCCCCAACCCAGCGCTCGTCGATCGGCTCCGACGCCAACTGATAGCGGGTATCGGACGACAGGCGTATTCGATCCACCGACTGGTTATCGAGGCTGGCGTGCAGCGTGTGCATCGTGAACACCAGCAGGTCGCCCATCCGGAAATCGGTCGTCAGCCAGCGCAGGCCTAGTTGCTCCCGCAGTTCCACCGGGTTGCCGGAGATTTGCCCGTTCCAGGGCCACTTCCCGGTCGCCTGAATCTCGCTGGCGTTCGGATCGTCCTCGCAATAGGTGTCCACGTCGCGCTGGCCGTAGGTACTCCGGATCTCGTCGAGCCGATGGGATTTCTCCAGCGCGATCAGGCCGCCGAGGCGGGTGTCGATATCGCCCAGCGGCGTCCAGGCGGTGAAGAGATGGCTCGTGCCGCGGTTCATGAAGACGCTGTCGCCGTGGGGGGCGGTGCCCCTGCCCGGAATCACCGAGCGCAACCAGATGAAGTCGAACGGGCGCACTTCGCCACCGAGAAAGCGCGTGAAGAACGCGATCATCGGTCCATCCTTGAGCAGCTTCCGGAGCGGCTCCGAGCGCTGGGTGACCGACTGCTCGAAGCGGACCGGCGTGCGATCCCTTAGCACGCCCTCCATCAGGTCGGCGTCCTCGCGAAGCCCGCCCTGGCCGGCGATGCGCTCCAGCAGATTGCGCCGGGCGGCGAGCACATCCGCGCGGTCAAGGTAGCCGCGCAGGAACACGTAGCCGTCCTCGTCCATCCGGTCCCGCAACGCCTCAACGTCATCGAGGATATCCGTCGATTCCCGAAGCGCGCCAAAAGCGCCCGGCGATGTGTCGAGTGCGAGGCCTTGCGACAGCAGTTGTGGCGTAGTTTGGATTGCCATGGTGGTGATCCTCGGGTTTGCCCTATCGCCGCGGTCGCCCGGAATGGCGACGACGACACGGTCCGGCCAATGCGTGATGCCAGTCTAGCGAAGCTTCCCTGGATTTGGTGTGCGACGCAGCGATCCATCGGGCTGGGCGACCAACAGGTCTTCGAGGAACGACTGGTCGTCAGGGGCGTTCATCGCCGCGCCGACCGGCAGCGGGATGGGGCCATTGAGCAGCGGGTCGCTGGTCTCGCGCATCCACCGGTCGAGCCGCGCCCGCAGATCGCCGGCGATTGTGGCGGCCTCCGGATCGGTGATCACGTTTCGCATCTGCACCGGATCGAACAGGTTGTCGTAAAGCTGCTCGCCGGCGATAGGACGCTTGGCCCAGCCATGCTCCAACCAGAACTCCCGCGTCCCGCCGGCGTCGCAGTTCGGGAGCACGGGCAGGGGGCGCGCGTCGAAGCGGCGGATATACGTCCAGCGCCGCGTCCGGACCATCCGCTGCGGCTCGTAGGCGGCGTGGAACGTGACTTCCGCAAAGATCTCGTCGTTTACCTCGTCGGTGGCGCCTTCAATGAGGGGCAACAGTGAGGTTCCCTGAAGCCAACCCGGACGCTCGATCCCGATCAGGTCGCAGAGGGTCGGGAACAGATCGATCTGGGAGACAAGGGCGTCGATCACCTGCCCACCGGTGAACCCGCCGGGGCCGCGCACGATCAAGAGGACACCGGTGCCGTGATCGGTGAGCGAGCACTTCATCCCTGGGAAGGCGATTCCGTGATCGGTCGTCTGGATTACCAGGGTCGAATCGCTCAGGCCGGCCCGGTCCAGGGCGTCCAGCACGAGCCCAACGCCGCGATCCAGCTCGCGGACGCTGGCGTGATAGGCGGCCATGTCGAGGCGAGTCTCCGGCGTGTCCGGAAAGGGAGCGGCTGGCCGTACGTAGCGGCCCTCGGCGGGATCGACCGCCGGAAAGTCCCGGTGAGTCTCAACGAACCCGACATCGAGAAAGAACGGCCCATCACCGGGTGATGTGCCAAGGGCGGCGATCGTCCGCGCCGCCTCGGGAGCGACCGACGCCACCATCAGGTCAGTGGTGGTCGAGACGTGGTCATAACCGATCGCGGCGGGGTCCCCGCTTGTGACGTGTTGCACACCGCACAGGTGCGTGCGGTAGCCGTTGGCGCGCAGGACAGCCGCCAGGTGCTGGGCGGGATCGGCGAGCGCAAAGCCGCGATGGGCAAGCCCGAGCATCCCCGCCGAATGCGGAGCCTGCCCCGTCAGCAGCGCGGCCCGGCTCGGGGAGCAGGTGGGCGCGGCGGTGAACGCTTGGCGGAACAGGACGCCGTCCTCCGCAAGGCGCTGGATGTTCGGGGTGTCGAGCGCGAACCCATAGGGCCGGACGTAGCGCCCGGTGTCGTGCGAATGCATGTAGAGGATATTCGGGCGATCGTCGCTCATTGTCAGCTCTCTGCGTCACGCTTGTGTGAGCCGGCCCGTTCGTGCCCGCTGCCCCGACCCTGCCGCAGGTAGTGCCCACCCATAGGCGGAGCGTCGGAGAAACGATTGCAGCTCAGGGAGGCTCGACTCACCGAGCCAATGCTGTCCCTAGAGGAGTAATAGCAGCACAACCAGAACAAGAGCACCAACCACAAGTGCACCGATGGCGACTCGGTCCTTGCTACGAGAGGTCCGGACAATGGCCTCGACGGCCGTATCCTCTTTCACCACCTTCCGCATCGCCTCGTTCGGCGTGAGGTCCCAGCTCCCGATCACCGTCCGCCAGACGTACACAACAACGGCCCAGATTCCGGTGAGGGTTATCCATGTCACCCCGCCAAGCACCGCCGGGTCCGACTGCTCCGTCGCGATCGCGATCAGCGGGAGCATGACGCCCGCCACGGCCAACCCACCCATAATTCCAAGCCCCATCAAGCTGAGGCGGTACATCTCGTTGACGTCGGGCTCGATGAGGTCGGAAAGGTGCGCCTCCTCGTCAAACTCCGTTCCCAGGTCCCGGGG
>CADCWJ010000706.1 GCA_902806365.1 uncultured Thermomicrobiales bacterium | reverse complement strand
GGCGAATGTCGACCCGATCCCGCCGCCGGCGCGGCGTTCGGCCGGAAGTGATTCCGGCACGGCGAGCCAGGCGGTCACCACCATCCCCCCGGTAATAAGCGCGACCGTGCCAAGCACTCCCCGCCAATCGACCACCGGCATCAACGTTCCCCCGAGAAGCGGGGCGACGACCGGCGCGAAGGAGCCGATCGCGCCCAGCAGGCTGAACGCGCGCACCGTGGCTCGCCCCTCGCTGAGGTCCCGCACGATCGCGCGCGAGATGACGACCCCGGCCGCGCCAGTGAACCCCTGGACGAACCGGAGCGGGATCAGCAGCTCGACCGCCGGGGCGAGCGCGCAGGCGATCCCTGCCAGCATGCTGATCGACAGCGCGATCAGGAGTGGCCGCCGGCGTCCGAAGCGGTCGGAGAGCGTGCCGATCACGAGCTGGCCGAGCGCCAGCCCGAACAGGAAGGCGGTCAGCGTGAGCTGGACGGTCGAGGCGGAGGTGTCGAGATCTTCGGCCATGGCAGTGAAGCCAGGCAGATAAGCGTCGATCGCCAGCGGACCCAGCGCCGAGAGCAGGGCAAGCGTCGCGAGAAGCCGTCCGCCGATGGCGGGGTTGTTGGTGGAGGTGGGATCGGACGGCGACACGGGTGAGGTTCCCCCGCAATCCAGGGCGCCTGGTCAGGTGCACCATACGGCGAAGAAGGCGGGGCCAAGGTTGATCGCTGCCCACATGCTACGTTCATTGTTGCCGATTCCATGGAATGGGCCGCGGCCCGGCCCGCGCCCGCTGGCTGGCACCGGGAACACAATGGATGATTATCGAAGGATCACGACGATTATTGGGTTGACGGCCACCGGATGAGCTGATTTGGCTCGCCGGTCAATCCGGTGAGCCGGCTCGTTCGTCGTCTTCAGGTTGGAGGCTGGAGGCGGAATCCGGGCATGATGCCGGCGCTAGGACGAATTGGCGGCATCGGGAAAACAGAACGGAAATCGAGCGCTCGCTAATGGGCACCTCATTCGGCGCTCGGAACCCGGAGCCGATGGGGTGGCCTCGGTGGAGCGGCAGGGGCGTTGCGGAGCGTTTCCAATGAGGCCGATAGAAATAGATGGAGCCGGCGGTTTCCCTTCCGCACCGTCATGTCTTCCTGGTGAAGGCCTCGTAGGCGATTGCCGTGACGAACCCGTAGGCAAGGTGCGGGACCGCGTCGGAGAGCCAGTCCACCTTGCTCCACGTCCCTGGATCGCTGACACCGAGGGCCGTGATCGGGACATCGCTTCCGGCCATCGCGGCGACCCCCAGGCCGATCCCCGCTATCGGGACCGGTACCGCGTTCGCGACGATCCGGACCACGCCGTACAGGGTGCCGACACCGAGCCCTGTCATGTAGCCCATCAGCGAGCCGATCCCGCTCTTGCGATTTTCGACCTTCTCGTCTCCCTCGGGTCCAAGGTCGATCCCGGCCTGTTCCATGATCCTGGCGGCGACCTCTCCGGGGACGGTGCTCGTCGGCCGGCCACGAATCGCCATGTCGGCGTAGGTGACGATATTGAGCGCGACCGAGCCCACGGCTCCGGCGGCGGTTCCCATGACGATTTCGCGCAGCATGACGGCTCCCTTCAGGTGACTGGATATGGCCAAGCGGACGTTACGACGCCTGGCGAGGGAATTGTTCCGCCTCGCCGATGCTCCAGGCGGCGTTGATCAGACCGACATGCGAAAAGAGCTGTGGGAAGTTGCCCCATTGCTCGCCGGTGATGGGGTCGGCTTCCTCGGCGAGCAGGCCCAAGTCATTGGCGAGGGCCGTCGTGCGGTCGAACAGCGCGACGGCCCGATCGATCTCGCCGGCTCGGGCCAGGCATTCCACCAGCCAGTACGTGCAGATGATGAACCCGTTGTCGTCGCCGGCCCAGCGATGCACGAGTCCGCCCTTCACCAGGTCGCGGGCAATCACCTCGATCGTCGCCCGCATCCGGGGGTCAGTGGCCGGCAGGAAGTCGACGAGCGGCATGAGGAGCACCGATGCGTCCAAATGATCCGAGTCGAACGCGCCCGTGTAGGCACCGGCCTTCTCACTCCAGCCGCGATCCAGAATCGCCTGCCGGAGCTCGTCGCGTGCCGCTTCCCAGACCGTGAGGTTGGCAAATGGTGCGAGAAGAGAGGCCAGCTTGACCGCCCGGTCGAGCGCGACCCAGCACATCACCTTCGACGAGAGGTAATGTCGCTCCCGGTCCCGCGCCTCCCACATCCCGGCGTCCGGCTCCCGCCAGCTCGACGCCGCCTTGTCCGCAAGTGTCGACACGAGGCGCGCCACGACCGGGTCGAACATGCCCGGCTCGTCGCGCATCAGGTAAACGGCGTCGACGACCTCACCCAGCACATCGTGCTGCTTCTGGCTCCAGGCGTCATTGCCGATGCGCACCGGCCGGCTGCCGTGGAACCCTTCGAGATGGTCGAGCTCGTGCTCGGTCAGGTCGCGCTCCCCCTCCACGCCGTACATGATCTGCACTGGCTGCCCATCCTCCCGTTGGGTACCGTTCGCGCGCGCCACCCAGTGGAAGAGCCGTCGTGCCTCGTCGGGGCATGCCGCAATCCACAACGCCCGCACGGTCAGGCTCAGGTCTCGGAGCCAGACGAAGCGGTAGTCCCAGTTGTTGGCGCCACCCTCCTGTTCTGGAAGTGATGTCGTGGCGGCGGCGATCACCGCGCCGGTCGGCCCGTACGTCAGGGCCTGGAGCACCAGCGCGCTGCGCCGGACCTGATTGAGATAGGGGCCGTCATACGTTCGGTGTAGCTCCACCAGCGAGGACCATCCCAGGCGCGTGTTCTCGATCTCCCTGCCGGCATCGATTTCCGGCGCGACCCAGCCGTCCTGACCGGACGCTTGACGGTAGATCAGCGCGAAATCGAGGCTCTCCCCAAGCCGAACCATCTGGCGCCCCGTGACCGTGAAGTCATCGATCTCGATCGAGGCGCAATTCGTGATCAGGTGAAGCTCTGCCGGGCCGCCCCGCGCCACGATGCCACCATCCGTGCGTTCCAGCAGCGGGACTGTCATGCCGTATTCAATGCGAGGCGCGAACTCGATTTCGAGCTCGACCTCGCCCTCGATCGCTTCGACCCGCCGGACAAGGGTCTGCGGCACGCGCAGGCCGATCTCATGGCCGCGCGAGCCGTGTTCGAAGGCCAGTGCGTCGATCAGCGCGACGCGTCCCCGGCCGGTCGTGAACTCGGTGCGCAACACCATCGTGTCGGCGAGGTAGGAGCGCTCGACCGTAAACGCGCCAACGGGCCGGATCGACCAGTGGCCGCCTTCGGGATCGAGCAGGCGCGCGAAGATCGAGGGGGCGTCGAACCGTGTCGGGCAATACCAGTCGATCGATCCATCCCGCCGCACCAGCGCGCAGGTCTGGCAATCGGAGATCAGCGCATAGTCGCCGATCGATGCCGGGGAGGGGGCATGGCTCATCGCATCCGCCGGACGATCGGTGCGATCGTGGCCAGAGCGCCGACCACCGCCGCCGCCACTCGGCCCCGGTGTGTCGTCAGCCAGAAGTGCGGGCTCTTGCGACTGGACCGGTCGTCAAAGGGGCCATGCGTACCACGGTCCGCCACGGCATCGACTGGCTCCCACAGGTTGGCGGGCCGGTCCGGGTCGAACGGCAGATCGGTCTGCTGCGCCTCGTAGTTGGTTCTTGCCAGAAAGCGATCCAGCAACCCGGGCGCGATCTTCTCACCGAGGATCGCGAGACTGGTTGGGGCGCCGACCACGACCTGTGGTCGATCGTGCCGGGAGGCCCAGACGATGGCCCGGGCTGCCACCTCGGGCTGGAAGATGGGCGGCACCGGTTGAGGATGCCCTGGGAGTCGGGACATGCTCCACGTGAACTGTGGCGTATTCAGCGCCGGCATCTGGACCATCGCGATCCGGACGTTGCTCTTGTCGTGCAACAGCTCGCTCCGGAGCGATTCGGTGAAGCCCTTGATCGCGTGCTTGGCGCCGCAATAGGCCGATTGCAAGGGGATCGCCCGGTAGGCCAGGGCTGACCCAACCTGGATGATGACCCCCCGGTCTCGTTCCTGCATCCGCTTCAGGGCCGCCATCGTGCCGTAGACGAAGCCGAGGTAGGTGACCTCCGTGACGCGGCTGAATTCTTCAGGCGTGATCTCGCTGAACGGGGC
>CADCWJ010000705.1 GCA_902806365.1 uncultured Thermomicrobiales bacterium | reverse complement strand
GATGCGCTGACATGCGTGGCGAACGTGGGCGCAAGCGTTTCGGCCCGGTTCGCAACGAGAATCGCCATCGCCGCCAGACCCACGAGGCCGATGCCGATCGTACTCAAGGCGGCCGCATCGTTGACGAGGTCGGCTTGCGTAATGGAGGCGGGCACGCCCGGGAGCGTGCTCGTCTGGCGTCGTACCGCCCGCCGTTGGGCCGCGGGGCGTTGCCACGACGAGGACCGGGGCGCATCGTATTCAGTGAAGTCGTCGTCATCATCGTAGATTGGAGTGTCATCGTCGTCGTCGAGCGGCATGGAAGGTGGCATGCTCGCGACCGATCGAGCGTTTTGCCGTGCAACCAAAGGCGTTTCGACGCGTCGTCGCGACACCGGTCGATAGACCGTCTCCGGCGTTTGCCGTGATCCCGTCGCGTCGTCACTATCGTCGTCTTCAAGATCGAACTCATCCGACTCGGCGCGCGACAGATGTGTTCGACCCATCGATTGACGTGGCGTCGGCGCCGGTGACGCTGGGGAACGACGTGAAACGCCCCGGGACACGGACTGCCGGAGACGTGTGATCTGTTGCGCCGTATCTTCAAGAGGCGACGAGGACGAGGATCGACGCGACCTCACGATCCCGCCCGCAGATTCATCACGGTCATCATTGTCGAGCGATCGCATGTAGTCGGCCGCCATCGCTCCGTCGACGTGATAGGACCCTTCAGGGCTCTGGTCGAATCGATGCGTGCGGGTGTCACGTTCGGGGGAGGACACAATCAACTCCTCTCCGGAAAGCCGCCCTTGTGCGACCTCCCAGGTGCATGTTGAACCGCACCATACCATACGGCCGCATGAGGCGCTGTCGTCAGGATCAGAGACAACAACCTCACGCCTGTGGGGTGCTCGCCGGACTTGCGGATGGCGAGCTCTCCCCGGAAATTGAGGGCAGGGCTGCGGGTGTAGCGATCGGCACCACCTTGGACGCTGCCGATCTCACGTCGGGGGTGGCGATCGGTGTCGCCAGCGCCGAGGTGCTTCTGCCGCCAGCGACCGGTGTTGCTTGCGGCCCTGGCGACGACGCTCCTGACGTCACTCCCCCCGATGTCGGCGTGGCGCTGTCGACCGGTGTCGCAAAGACCTGTGCCGGACCTTGCACCGGGGCCTGTGTGGGCGGCACCGGCGTCGCCACGATCGGTGTCGGCGCCCCCGGCGGCACCTCGAACTGGGCCGGCGTCGGCGTCGGCTCGGGCTGATACTCGGTGTCGACATCGCCCTGGGAACGCTGGGTTTCAAGCCAGGCGGCGATTGCATTGTCGGTCGCCGTGCTGTATTGCTCGGGCGAGAGGGGACGATCGGGTTGTCGGTTCTCCACCCGGATCACATGCCAGCCAAATTGGGTCTGGACGGGTTCGCTGATCTCACCGGGCTGGAGAGCGAATGCCGCCGCCGCAAATGCCGGATCCATCTGCTCGGCCGTGATCCAGCCGAGCTTGCCTCCAGTCGGAGCGGTCGCTGTATCGGTCGAACTCGTGCGCGCGATCTGACCGAAGTCGGCTCCACCGGTGACCTGGGCGTGAATCTCGTTGGCAAGATCCTGTGTGCCGACGAGGATGTGCTGGGCTTCGACCTGTTCGGCGGACTGGGGAACGCTGTTGACGATCTGAGCGTCCACGCGCTCGCGGAGCGCCTGCGGGATGACCCATAGCCTGATGTAGTCGTCCATCGACATGTGAGCGGGCGGGAAGACTTCGTCGCGGAAGATTTCGAACTCGATATCGGCAGTCGTTCTGGATTCCTCGAGCGTCGGCGTGGCCGGCAGACCTTCTGGCGGCGTCGCTTCCAGATCAGAGGCGATAGGAGTCGCTGACACCGGGCCCGGTGTCGCCGGGGCGACTGCGTCGACCGGAGTTCCCAATGCGATCGAGCGCTCCGCCTCGGCCGTTTGGGTTGCCATGTCCGATCGTGCCGCGCTCATGGTTGGTGTTGGTTGAGGGGTGATGAGTGGCGCGTCAGGGAGCGAAAACCTGTTCAACGCGAGCAGTTCGGTCTCGTCCTCTTCAATGCGGATGCCCATGGCCTCCGCCCCATCGCTGTAGAGTTTGTCGTCAATCATTTGTTGAACGGTGGGTTCGCTGACGTCCGTACTCCCCCAGACGTCTTCCCGCTGCAGATCGAATGATGCAGCGAACTGGAGATACTGAGCCGCCTGCTCCGGCTGCTGCGCCTGGAACTGGGATGCGATCGCCTCGTATTGCCGGGCGTTGTCGTACAGGACGATCGACTGATATTTCCAGTAATCCCTGCGCCGGATCTCCTGTCCATTGACTTCGGCGAGCACGGCGTTGGGCTTGATCACATACTCATACAGGATGCCACCGCCAAGGATCAGCGCGACAAGCGCGACGCAGCCCAGCATCGAGAGGAAGAAGATGCGCTGCTGCCGGGCTTCCTGCTGGCGCCGGGTTTGGCGCCGCTGTGGCGCCGTCGGACGGGACGGGCGGTTCCTGATCGACCGTCGGATCGACGACAATCTGTCCTGGTTGTCGCTCATTGACCGTGCCGTCCTTGTGTCACCTGCACTTCCTGCGCCGGCCACTCCATGCCGCACACGGGAACCATCAGATGTGCCGCCGGGGCAATCCGGAATGCGTGCGGCGTACCAAAACAACTATCAGCACCGAGGGGCGCCGAACGTGGAAACCGCGGTGGGTCGGAATCGCTGCCAGTCACGCCTACCCGCGGGAACTGGAACCGGAGCTGGAGCTGGTGAACGGGATAAGGGCGATGTAGCGGGCGCGCTTGATAGCCACGGTCAGCGAGCGCTGGTGACGGGCACAGGTTCCCAGCTTGCGCCGCGGCTCGATCTTCCCGCGCTCGCCGACATGGCGGCGAAGCCGTCCGATGTCCTTGTAATCGACGTGCTGAATATTGTCGACGCAGAATGCACAGACCTTGCGACGCGGAGCATATCGTCCCCCGCCACCGGGACGCCGACCACCAGGGCCACCCCCCCCCGGCCGGCCGCGACCGCCTTCACCCTCGCTCCGCTCGCCCTGGGGGCCGCCGAAGCGGGACCCCAAGCCTCCCGGGCCACCGGGTCCACGGCCGCCTCCTTCGCCCTCCGTCCGCGGGCCCGCGGGGCCCCCGAACCGTGAGCCCTGAGGGCGGCTGTCGCCACCGCCCGCGCGGTTGTCACGCTCGTTCGAGCTGTCTGTCATGTCAGAAGTCTCCATCAATCAGGATTGGAATCCCTCGCAGCGGCGGGGATACTAGAAAGGAATGTCGTCGAGGTCATTCGGCGGATTGTCGTTGAAGGTTTGGCGGCGATTGCCTCCGCTACCTCCGCCGCCGGGGCCTTCGCCCCCGCCACCACCGCTATAGCCGCTGGAACTCCCCGCAATTCCGCCAGGGGCGCCTTCGCCCTC
>CADCWJ010000704.1 GCA_902806365.1 uncultured Thermomicrobiales bacterium | reverse complement strand
TCCTGGAGCATGATCCGGTCGATCTCGGCCATCTGGCTCGCGCTGAGGCTCGGCAGCGTTCCGGCAATGTTCACGTTCCGCTGACCTTTCCGGCCCGCTTGCCCTTCGCCCGCTTTTCACTTGTGGGAGCGGTCGCCCCATCACGCTCGGCGAGCCGTCCACCACTCCGGAACAGGTGCCGTGGCGCGCCATCGGGGCCGTTGAGATCGATGAAGTCGGCGATCGCACCATGGTTGCGACCCCCGGTGAACCGGAAGTGCCGCGGCCCGATCGGGTCGAGCTGGAAGATTTCCGGTTCTTCTTCCTCACCGGATTCCTCGTCGACGCTCACGTAGGTCACCTGCAGCTGGTGGCCGGCGCGCTCGATCGTGAACCGGCCGTCGTGGCGAAGGTACGTGCCGGCGAAGGCGTTGAGCTTCTTTTTTGGAAGTTCGATGATCTCGGGCTCAGGCGCGCTGGACCCGAGATACTCCTGCAGCGCCCAGGCCTCGATCTCCTGGATCGCCCGTGACCCCGGTTCGCCGTTGGTCAGGATCGCGATCGCGAACGAGCGTTCCGGCACCACGGTCAGTTGGGCACGGAAGCCGCGCGTCGCTCCCCCATGGCTGACGATCCGGAAGCCGCCGGCGTCGCGGATCGCCCACCCGATGCCGTAGGAACCGCGGCTCGGACCGGCATCCAGGTGCGGTTCCCGCATCGCCCGGGCCGATTGCGCGGCGAGCAGCCGCGTACCATCGATCTCGCCATCGCCGATATGAAGACTCGCGAATCGCAGCAGCTCCCGCGTCGAAGTGATGATGCCGCCCGCGGCGTTGACATGCCGCGGCAGGGAGTACCCCTCGGCGATCGTGTGCCCGGCCTCGCGATGCTTGATCCGGTGCCCCACGGCATGGTCGAGCTCGATCGCATCCTCCGCGAAGAAGACCGCCGTCCGCAACCCGAGTGGCGTCAACAGCCGGTCGGTGATTGCGGTCTCGAACGTGGTGCCGGTGACGATTTCGACGATCCGTCCCACGAGGTAGAACCCGGCATTGTTGTAGGAAAAGAGCTCTCCCGGCGTGGTCCATTGGCGGAGCGTGTCAAAGGCAGCGACGGCCCGGGAGAGGGCGTCGTCACCGCGACCGTAATCGATGAACCGGTCTCCTTCGAACCCGGCGCCGTGCGACAGCAGGTGACGGAGGGTGATCGCCTCGCGGGCGGCGATGTCGGCAAGCGGCAGGTCGGGGATGTAGGACAACACCGGCTCGTCGAGATCGAGCAGCCCTTCATCGACGAGCTGCATCACGAGCGTGGCGGTAAAGACCTTCGAGATGGAGCCGATCTGGAAGATCGTGTCATCGGTCACGGGCCGCTTCACGGTCAGGCTCGTCAGCCCGGCCGAGGTGGCCTCGGTGCTGGCGTGATGTAGGACCGCGGCGGCGACGCCCGGCACATTCCAGCGGCTGCCCTCGCCCTGGACCGCGGCGGCCAGCGTCTCGTAGGCCGGGCGGTCCACCGGCCAGTCAGCTTCTGGCGCCGTGGCGCGTCGATCAGCGGTGCCGAACGCACGGCTGGATTCGCTCATGGTCGATCCCGCTCCCTGTCAGCGACAAGGTGTACGTTGAAGCGGTCGCGATGGGCGCCGCTGACAGGGAGCGGGATCGTCAGCGACTCGATCAGGGATTCGACTGGCGGCTCGACATCAACCACCGAGTGCGTCACCCTCGCCGGGAACGCGCAGAGCTCGTCCTCCGCGACCCGGATTCGCTCACCCTCCACCTCGACGATGATCGCGCCCTTGAGCACGATAAAGGCCTCGTCGCTTGCGGTGTGGTAGTGCGGCGCCGGATCGCGC
>CADCWJ010000703.1 GCA_902806365.1 uncultured Thermomicrobiales bacterium | reverse complement strand
CCGAGCTGGCCCAGATCACCGTCCTCGCCAACTCGATGCGAGCGACCAATCCCGTCACGGAATGGTGGGCGCTCGACGAGTTGGTGCAGGCCGGATCACGACCGAACGACCTCGCCCGGATCACCGGGCTCTCGCCGTCCACCCTCAAGAACCGGATGACGCTCGCCGATCTGGATGGGCGGATCTTCGAAGGATTGGCCCGTGGCGATGTGCCGCCGGTGATCGCGATGGCGGCGGCGCGGCTGCCGCGGGAAGTTCAGGACCGGCTCGGGGAGCGGTTCGCGGAGACAGGGATGCTCCGCAAACGGGATATCGAGGCGGTCGCAACGATGACTGACGGCGCTGCGTTGGAAGGTGCCGACGAGACTGGTGCGACGGACGATATCGCCGCGGAACTGCGCGCCCTCGCCGTTCGCGCCGTCGCCTTCGGGATGACCGAATCCGAGTGGCGAACGCTGGCGGTCGACGCGTTCACCTCGGCCCGGGCGCAGCAGGAGTAGAACTGGCGGTGTCGCGACACCGCCGGCGATTACCCCCGGAGAGTGCGGAACAGGTGCCAAGTCAGGCCAAGCGCATGCTGAAGGGCGCGGATCTGGGCGGAGAAGTTGTTCGTCAATGCCCCATCGGCGAGGATGTCATCGCTGCTCACCATCACGACGTAATCAGCTCGCACCAGGACATTCGCCGTCCGCTCGCCGAACAGACCCATGGCCGCGTCGAGACCGGCAAGCGTCAAGCTCTGCACCCGCTCCTCGGGCCGGTCGGTGACCACCTGTTGGAAAGTCTCCGTGGCGCGGGCTGCGTCCGGGAAGACGAGGAATAGTCCTACACCGACATCCCGTTCGGGATGGCCCAACCTGACGGCGCCGATCATGTCGGTACCGAACGTCTGGTCCTCGGACGTGTCGTATGGTTCCGGCTCGAACGGAGGGTTGGAAGCCAAAGGCACCAGCCACGGCTCGTCGAATGGGGATTCGAGCAGCAGGTCGAGAGTAGTCTGTGGGTCCGTGGCCGCCAACCGATCGATCAGATCGGGATTCCGATCCTCGTCCTCGCTGGCACCAGGAGTTTGGGCGAACGAGGTAGTGGAATTCCCGAACGTCAGCAGGGAGTCCGGCGCGACCTGTGCCAACGTTCGCCTGGATACCTTTCCCTGCATGGAACCTCCTTGTCGAGAGCAGGAGAAAACGCGCGTCGATGTATGTCGATCGTGATGCGTCTTGCCAGCCTACAACAACGGTGCCATGAGTTCAGGACTCCGGTCAGGACATGACCGACTGCAAATGGTCGAGCAGGGCCGCACAGTTCACAACCGACCGGAGGGCGGAATCACCTGGCTGCTTACGATCGCCAAGGCCGACGACGATAACCGGTCCGACGACGACCCCGGTGTAGGTGCTGTCTGGTTCGCGAACCGTGAACCCAGGGTACCCGCCAGATCGATTTCCGTGACCTCTGCACGAATACCCTCGAACCCCTCTTCGGCTTGGGCGCGCTGCTCGTCGAATCGCGTCTGGGCGGCAGCCTCGTCCGGGAAGACGATGTAGACGCCGGGGCCGATCGGGTTTCCGTATTCGTCCCGGTCAGTTTCGATGATCACGCCGCCGACGGTGCCACGCAGGTCGGTGTCGCACTCGTCGATCCAAGGAATTGCCCTGACCATGCCAGTGTCGGCCGGGAAGAGCGGGGTCCTGACCGGAGTGTGTAGCAGCAGGTCGAGGAGGGCTTCGCCTTGGTCGCTAGGGACCGGTGTACCGACGAGCTCCTCGCAGGAGACGGCCTCCTCTTCCCCAGCGGAACGTCGGGCGATGCCACAGGAGTGGCTGCCTCCTGTGGCCGGGTTCCCGTTTGGGGGGGAGAGCCCGTTGCGGCGAGCGTGAGCAAAGGAACCGGGCGAGGCGCGTGACGGCGGGAAGTCCCCATGGTGATGTCCTTTCGATAGAGAGCGAAAGCATCGCGAACGCGGGACTACGCCGCCATTCTGTGGGTGAGTCGGAACCGTGCCGCGCGGCGGGGGGCACCTCTCACGCCTGTCTGTTGCGCGACGGCGCCAAAAGGTTCACGGCGGCTCGAGTTTTGGGGGCATGTGAGCCAGGAATGCAGCTCCGCTGCACAGGGTCAACACACGATCGGCCCCTACAACGTTCCCGGGCGTGAAAATGGGTCGTTTGGTGTGGTGCGGGTCCGCGATCAGGCATACTTCGAATGAGAAGGATGCATTGCATCCGGCACTGAAGGGAGCTTCCGCGAGGTCATGGTCACCACATCTTCCGGCCCGTCCGGCCAGGCGTCGTCCGGCCCAAACCCCGTCTGCGAGGTCGGGATGCGCCATCCCCGGGATCGGCACCGAAT
>CADCWJ010000702.1 GCA_902806365.1 uncultured Thermomicrobiales bacterium | reverse complement strand
CATGAGGCTGTCGCGAACCGTACCAAAGCGGCAGATATTTCCCTGAGCACAAGTGACTATGTGATACAGCGCTGGCGTGCGGTAGTCGTATCCGTGAAGGCGCGTCCTCTTGCGCCACCGCCCGGGATCACGCATCTCTTCGCTCCATCGCCCTCTGCGGCAGGCATTCATCTTCCGTACGGGTCAGCTCTCCATGTTGACCCCTCCCGGTGCATAGCGGCCCGCTCCAACATCGCGAGCCCGCCGGTCAGGGCCGGTCATCAAGCCAGACCGGGTTCGTCCACGCCTTCCTGCCGTCGGCGGTGACGACGGTGACGCGGAAGAAGGCGCTCCGGAACATGTGCAGCGGAAAAGAGGCGCGGGTCAGCCCGTCGCCCCGGACGTAGGAGCGAACGGTGCCCCACCCGCCGAGCATTATCCCGGAAGCGGGCTCGCACTCGACGACGATCTCGCTTGCGCTGAGGCAGACGTTGTGGATAAGTGGGCCGGTGCTCGAATAGTAGTGTCCGGCCTTGAGCGCGGCCAGCAGCGCGTCGGGATCGAGCGATTCGGACCGGACATGTACCCACCCGCCGAAGCGGTCGAACCGATCGTGCTTGAAATGGGCATCGTCGGCGGCGAAGGCGGAGATCCGGTGGCCCGCCGTGGCGAGCGAATCGGCCAGCATCCAGCCGTTGCCACGGTCACTGTCGAGCGTGTGGCCCTCGTTGTGGATCTCGATTGCGTCGATCGATTCGATGAGCGAGAGCGCATCGCTGTGCGTCACGCCATTCCAGGCAGGATGGGCGATCACGACGAAGGCCCCGGTCGCGCTGGCGCGGGCCGCGAGGTCCGCCGCGTTCTCGGTGGCGCCGATTGGGGCAAAATCGGCCGGCAGGCCAACCGCCAGGAGATCCCAGAGGATGCCGTTCTCGAGGCCCTTCGCGTGCAACTCGGCGCCGGGGATTGTCGTGAAATCCCCTGTCCGCAGGGCCGACGTGTCGGTGATCGTCGACCCGTAGCGTCCGAGAAAGTGGTCGGTGATCGAGATGAAGTCGTAGCCGCGCTCGCGGTAGGCATGAGCGACATCGGCCGGGGAGAGGAGGCCATCGGAGCGGGTGCTGTGGCAGTGGATGTTGCCCTTGTAGAACCTGCCGGGTCGGTCGAACGGAAAATGGCGCACGAAAAGGTCCCTTCCGGGTCGGTGACGGGTGATGTGCTGGATGAGGAGGCGCACCTGGGTCGGTCCGCCCGCCAATCTTCGCACGCCACCGCTCTCGGTGCACCCGGATCACGCTGAGATGACGTTTCGCTGTGCCTGACGGCCGTCAATACTTCTGCCCTCAGGTGTTTTGGAAGTAACGCTTGTTGAATGGTTGTAGGGGACGATCGTGTAAGCGGCATCGGTATCGTCCCTGTAAGCGGCATCAGCGCATCTTCGATGCACGTTGATCCCCGCTCGCCGATCAACGGTGCCGCTCGTGAACGCTATTGGTCGATTCGTATGCCTGCCCGCGGCTGGAACAGCGCACCTCGTGTCGATCCAGCGCTGCTCGGTCGCCACCGGCCGCAGCTGCGAGGACGATCCCCGGGATCGTCGGGCCTAACCGGGCGATCACACAGGATCGCCTCTACGACGGCATGGAGCGATCCGGGACGATGTCTTTCGGCGCGGCGTCCTGGGGAGCGTAGCCGAGAACGTCCTTTGCATGCTCGATATCCCAGAACCGGCGCGGATTGTCGGAAATGCCGTAGCAGAGAACCCAGTCGCGGTCGGACTCCAGGCAGCGCTCAATGAGCTGGACGCAGTCGCGCTCACTGAGCCAGACGGCACGCGTTCGCTTTCGCGTCGCCAGCTTTCCGGGATCGTTGTCGAACTCCGGCTTCCAGAGCAATGCCGGGTGGCTGGGATCATCCGGCGCACGGACGCCGCCGATCCTGAGGCAAAAGGCGCGCAAGCCGTGATGATCGACGTAGTAGCGGGCCATCGCCTCGCCGTAGACCTTGGACACGCCATAGAGTGAATCGGGCCGGTTCTCGGCGGTGTGGTCCCAGATCCGGTCGTCGTCCAACTCGTAGAGCGCGGGTGCGTTCTCGGTCTCGTACGTCCCGATCGCGTGATTCGAGGAGGCGAACACGACCTGCCCGACCCCGGCGCGACGGGCCGCCTCGAAGACGTTGTAGGTGGCGATCAGGTTGCTCGGCAGCACCTGCTCCCAGGTCGAGCCGACGGCCGATGTCGCGGCGAGGTGAACGACGGCGTCGATGCCCTCCATCGCGTTCACGGCCGCATCGAGATCGGTGAGGTCGGTGACGATCTCGACGTCCGGCCCCGGCTGGCGCGCCAGGCCGACCGCCCGGTACCGGTCGCTCTCCCTCCAGGCGTCGGTCAGGAGCCCGCCAATTAGGCCGTTGGCACCGGTCACGAGAATCCGGCGCGGGGTGCTTCCCTGGGTGGATGCGGTCATGGAGGCGGAGTCCTTTGTCGCGTGTCCCGGCCAGAGCGCTCTGGCCAAACGTCACCGGTAGTCATACGCTACCGCTCTCTGGCCGTCGAGCCCTTTCCGCAGCGCTGAGGAGACTGACCCATTTCTTCGCTCCCGAACTGGTTGCGGTCGCCGGGCTCCCTGACCGCGCCCGACAGCATGCCCCGGCGAATCGCGCCAGGGGTGCTGCTGGCGTGCGCGGTGACGATCGTCGCCCTGATCGTCGGCGCGATCGAGGAGGCGATCATCGGCTACGCGGTGCTGGAGCCCCTCGTCGTGGCGCTGTTGCTGGGATTGGCGATCCGCTCGCTGCGGCCGCCGGGGGCGGTCTACATGCCGGGGATCGGGTTCGCCGCGAAGCAGATGCTGGAGTTTGCGATTGTGCTGCTCGGGGCGTCGCTGAATCTCCGCTCGATCGTCGATGCCGGGGCCGAGCTGGCGATTGCGGTCGGCATCTGCGTCTCACTGACGCTGGTCGCGGGGATCGTGCTGGGCCGGATTGCGGGGCTGAGCACCCGGCTCGCGATCCTGGTCGCGGTCGGCAACGCGATCTGCGGCAACTCGGCGATCGCGGCGGTCGCCCCGGTGATCCGCGCGAAAAAGCAGGAGGTCGCGAGCGCGATCGCGCTGACGGCGGTGTTCGGTGTCGGCGTGGTGCTAACGCTTCCCGCGCTGATCCCGCTGTTCGAGCTTTCCGACGAGCGCTACGGCGTCGTCGCGGGCCTAACCGTCTACGCCGTGCCCCAGGTGTTGGCGGCAACGATCCCGATCAGCGCCCAGAGCGGCCAGATCGCGAGCCTCGTCAAGCTGACGCGGGTGCTACTGCTGGGGCCGATGGTGGCCCTGTTCGCCTGGTTGTTCCGTGAGCAGGAGGATGCCGGCGAGACCGCGAGCGGGCGCCCGAAGCTGACCGCCTTCCTGCCCTGGTTCGTGGCCGGGTTCCTCGGGTTCGCGATCCTGAGGACCGTCACGGTCATCCCCGCCGGGCTTGGCGACGCGGCGCGGGAGACGAGCCGGGTGCTGACGGCGGTCGCGATGGCCGGCCTCGGGCTGAGCGTCGATGTCCGGAGCATCCGCTCGGGCGGGGCACGGGTCGGGGTGGTCGT
>CADCWJ010000701.1 GCA_902806365.1 uncultured Thermomicrobiales bacterium | reverse complement strand
GGCGACCGAGCCCTGATAGAGCAGCCGCCTGACGTCGTCCGGGACGCGACCGATCAGGAGCACCTTCCCGCAGAGTCCAAGACGCTCGATCACGGGCTCGAGCGGCGGATAGACCCGCGGATTCGTGGAGTGCGGCGCGCCCGCGATCACCAACGCCGCGCCTTCGGGCAATGAGGTGAGCGCAGCCCCAAATGCTTCGATGAGGAGGGGCAGATTCTTTCGGGTGTCGAAGCCGCCGATGTTGAACAGGTATGGCCCCCGGATCCCGAATCGCCGCCGGGCGTCCCGCTCCGCCGTTCCTGTTCGGTCCGGCACCAGGTCCGGGGACGCCGCCTCCGGGATCACCGTGATCCGATCGCGCGCGACGCCGAGCACTCGCCGCACCTCGTCCGCGGCGAAACGCGAGGGTACGATGATGTGGCGGGCCTGTCGCGCCGTCCGCGCCATCAGGGCGAGATACACCTGCATCGCGCGCGTCGCACGATACTCAGGCAGCGCGAGCGGGATCGTGTCGTGGATCGTCACGACGCACGGGATGGGCGCCACGATTGGGGCGCTCATCTGGGGCAGGTGCAGGAGGCGCGCGCGGGGTCTCGCGGCGACCGCGGCGGCGCTCACGCCGACCGCATCCCAAGCAAAGCGATGGACCCGGGTGCCAGGCTTGAAGAACCGTCCGGTCCGCGGCTCGACGAGGGCAATGTCGATCCCGAGCGATTCCCGGCCGGCTTCGAGCGCCCTGGTGATCTCCCTGACATAGGTGCCAATTCCCGAATACGGCAGGCGCAGGAAGTTGCCATCGATCGCGACACGAATGGGGAGGGACCCATCTTCGCCGGTGTCCGCGATCATGCAGCGCATCCTCTCACTGGCCTCACCGGCCGTGCCGATCGCCTCAGTATTCCTGTCGTTGCGGGATTCAGGAAGGGGTGCGACCGTGGTATCATTTGGGAAGTAACGGCAACAACGCTACCCAATGGACGTCACACGTGGAGACATGCATGGCAACACCTCTCGAGATCACCGACGCGACATTCCAGCAGGAAGTGATCGCCGCCGACAAGCCTGTTCTGGTTGACTTCTGGGCGCCCTGGTGTGGACCATGCCGGATTGTTGGCCCGGTCCTCGCCGAGATCGCGAACGAACAGCAGGACCGAGTCAAGATCGTCAAGGTCAACGTTGACGAGAACCAGCAGTACGCCGGTCAGCTTAGCGTATTCAACATTCCGACAATGATCCTCTACAAAGGTGGGCAACCGGTCGACAAGATCATCGGTGCACTTCCCAAGCAGCAAATCCTCGATCGGATCGAGCCGCACCTGAGCTGAACTCGATCGACCCAACGCGAGCCCCGCTGCATTCCGTTGCGGCGGGGCCTTCGTTAGCGCTACGGCGACGGCTGCGTGTACCGCTACTCCGATACGGATGTGCGGAGCCGGGCCAAATCTTCCATTTCGCGCCGGAGATCTTCGAGGTCAGCGAACTCCCGGTAGACGGACGCAAAACGGATGTACGCGACCTGATCCAGCTCCTTGAGCTCTCGCAGAGCGGCCTCCCCGACCACACCGGACGGAACCTCCCTGACTCCAAGCGCAAGGAGTTGCCCCTCGATCCGGCTGATCAGGGCGTCGACCTGGTCCTCACTGATCGGCCGCTTGGTCAGCGCGACGCGAAGCTTCATCCGGAGCTTGTCCGGGTTGAACTCCTCGCGTCGCCCATCCTTTTTGACGACCACCAGTGAGACCGTTTCCACGCGTTCATAAGTCGTGAACCGGCGACGGCAGTGGGGGCACTCGCGCCGACGACGAATCGATTCGCCGCCGCCGAGTTCGCGGCTGTCGATCACCCGCGAATCACTTGACCGGCAGAATGGGCATCGCACAGTTGCGGCTCCTGGGACGCCGATCGGAGTGAGTCACTCGCAGACTCCTCATCGAATCCACGAAGCCCCTCCCCGGCGTCACGCTACCGCTCGCGAAGAAACCTGATGATCGACGATTCGGACTCCCAATCGTCGTCCGGGGCAACCGGCGGCACACCCTGGGAGCGCTGTCCCGCCTGTGGGCTCGCTGAGCGAGACGGCGCCCGGTCGAAGTTGCGCTGACCCTCGCGTCCCAGGTTATGGACCGCGAAGGAGTCGATGCCTCCGCGATCATCGAACCCGGTAGCGATCAGCGTAATCATCACGCCATCACCGAGTGCTTCATCCACCGACGTGCCATAGATGATCTCGGCATCGTCGTCGGCGGCCGCCCGAATCACATCCGCCGCCTCGCTGGTCTCGAACAGGGTCAGGTTGCTGCCACCGCTGATGTTGTAGAGCACGCCGCGCGCACCCTGGATGTTCATTTCGAGCAAGGGACTCTCGATCGCCTCCCGGGCCGCGTTGACGCAGCGGTCCGAACCCTCGCCGTAGCCGATCGCCATCAGCGCCGAGCCCGCATCCTCCATGATCGTCTTGACATCGGCGAAGTCGAGGTTGATCACACCCGGTTTGGTTATCAGGTCCGAGATTCCGGCGATCCCCTGCCGCAACACGTCGTCGGCAATCTGGAAAGCTTCAGTGACCGTGGTCTTCGGATCGACCATGTGCAGCAGGCGCTCGTTGGGAATCGTGATGAGCGCGTCCACCGTCTCCTTGAGAAGGGCGATGCCTTCCTCCGCCGCTCTCCGCCGCCGGCCGCCCTCGAACTCGAACGGCTTGGTCACCACTGCCACGGTGAGCGCTCCCGCCGATTTCGCCAGCCGCGCGATCGTTGGCGAGGCGCCGGTGCCGGTGCCGCCCCCCATGCCGGCGGCGATGAAGATCATGTCGCAATCCTTCATCACGTCGGCCAGGCTCTCGGCGCTTTCCTCGGCGGCGCGCTCCCCGATCTCGGGACGTCCGCCCGCGCCGAGGCCCTTGGTAAGCTTGTCACCGATGCGTACGGCGATCGTCGCCTCGCTCGTCATCAACGCTTGGGCGTCGGTATTCACGGCGACGAATTCAATGCCATCCACACCGGAGGCGACCATCCGGTTGATCGCGTTCCCTCCGGCGCCGCCGACCCCGATGACCTTGATCCGGGCGAATGCCTGTGCGAACGACTCGAAGGAACTTCGACGTGGCGCCGGGCTCTCGGACTCCGGCGACGCTCCTCCGCGTTCCGCCTGCACGGACGTTCGCTGCACGGGACGGGCGCCCTGAGCACCGTGAACCCGAACCTCTTGATGACCACGTGCCGAGTTCTGTCCGCGGGATTGCATCGTCCCTTCACCATCCACATTTCATCATTGTCAACCGCAGCCCTGCTGTGGCGGACAACGTTCCAAACGAACGTTGCGCTAAGCGAATCGCGCGTTCCGGCTTCCCACGAGCCGCTTTCGATTCCCGGATGGTGGCGTCGCCAGCCTTCAGACCCGTTCCCCCGTACGTCTCCAGGCGCCGTTCCTGTCAAAATCAACGGCTGATCAATGCTGGCGAGTATAGCACGGTGTCCATACGGGCTTGACGCCTGCGACAACATCGGCGTTAGCATTCGGTGGACTCGCGTACGTACGCAGGCAAGCCGCTTTAGGTTCGGTGACTCTCACCGTATCGCTCGATCGCCAGCTCGATCAACCGGTCAACAAGCGCGGATACCGGCAATCCGCTCTCTTCCCAAAGCATCGGATACATGCTGATCGAGGTAAACCCGGGAATCGTATTCACCTCATTGATGTAGACGCGGTCCGTGTCGCGCTCCAGAAAGAAATCGACACGCGCCATGCCGGCGAGGTCCAGCGATCGGAACGCATCGAGGGCCAGCTCCTGCATGTAGGCGAGAAGATCGGGTTCGAGCTCTGCCGGAACGAGCAGCTCGGCGGAGTCATCCACATACTTGGCGTTGTAATCGTAGAAGGCCCCACGGGGAACCACCTCGCCCGCGACCGAAGGCGAGGGATTCTCGTTGCCGAGCACCGCCATCTCGATCTCGCGGGCGTTGACCCCTTGCTCCACGATCAACCTGCGGTCGTACCGCGCGGCAAGATCCATCGCCCCGGCAAGCTGGTCAACTGCGTCGACCTTCGAAATGCCGACACTCGAGCCGAGGTTCGCCGGCTTGACGAAACAGGGGAACCCGATCGACCCCGAGATCGCCATGATGATCGCTTCCGGCTCGCGCTCCCAATCCTTGCGATGGACCAGCCGCCAGGGCAATTGCGGCAGCCCCGCCTGGGCCAGGATCACTTTGGTGACAGCCTTGTCCATCGCCACCGCGGAGCCAAGCACCCCGGACCCGACATAGGGCACTCCGGCCAGCTCGAGCATGCCCTGAACGGTGCCATCCTCGCCCATCGGCCCGTGCAGGGCGGGAAAGACGACATCCACCGCCTCGATTGCGCTCTCCGGCAGTGTTTTCGATGACGTCTCCAATGCTGAGCCATGGAGCGAAGACGCCGAAGCGGTGGTTGCCGATCCTGCACGCAGCGAAAACAAGGGAGAGCTGGCTTCGAGCTGGGCGAGGGGATCGTCGCCTGTGAGCCAGGCCCCTTCGCGGGTGATGCCAACTGGTACCACCTCATACTTCTCCGGATCCAGCGCTCCCATGATCGTCTCGGCCGAGCGCAGCGAGACGTCATGCTCGCCCGAGCGCCCGCCGAAGAGGACGGCGACGCGTGTCTTGCGACTGCCCGATGTTCGATCATGCATCGAAGCGGATGCCCTTTCCGAATCAACTCCCGGGATACAGGAGCGAGAAACAATCAGTCGAGGTGCTCGCCGATGCGTTCGATCTCGGGGTGGAGCTCGATGTCGTAACGCTCTTTCACCACCGATCGCGCATGCTGGATCAGCGCCCAGGCGTCTCGCGCGGTGCCGCCGCCCGTATTGACCACCCAGTTCGCGTGCTTCGGCGAGAACTGCATCGCGCCGACCGTGTACCCCTTGAGCCCAGCCTCTTCCAGCAGCCGCCCCGCATAGTCACCGGGCGGGTTGGTAAAAGTGGAGCCGGAGCACGCCCCGGTGGGTTGGGTTCGCTTGCGGAAATCCGCATGTTCGTCAGCGAGCGCGACAAGCTTCGTGGGGTCGTCCTTCGTGAGTTCGAACACCGAGCGCAGCACCGTCCACGGCCGGGGTCGTTCGGTGCCCTTGATCTTCGTCATCCGGTAAGCGGCTTCGAGCCAGGTCGCCGGCATGCGCGCGATCTCGCCCGAATCCAGGAGTACGTCGATTGCGACCAGATTATCCTTGAGTTCGGTGCCGTGGGCCCCGGCGTTGTTGACCGTCGCGCCACCGATCTGGCCGGGGAGGCCGACTCCCCAGTCCATGCCCGCCCAGCCGTGCTCGGCGCAATAGCGGCCAACCCATGACAGGGGAGCCTGGGCGTCGACCGTGAGCACGACAGAATCATCGCGGTCTTCGATGGTCAACTGCCCCGAGGCGCGCTCGCCGGTGGTCCGGGCCACGATGACCAGACCACGAATGCCCTTATCTCCCACCAGCAGATTACTCCCGCCGCCGATCACACTGACGGGGAGACGTTCCTGAAGCGCCCATTCCTGGGCGACGACGATGTCCTCGGCAGTGGTGGCCCGAATCAGGAAATCGGCGCTGCCTCCAAGCCGCATCGTCGTGTACAACGACATGTCCGCGTCGGGTTTGACGACAAGCCTGGGATGCCCAGGGACCGCAAACCCTGGTTCTGGCTTCCGCCTTGCTTGCCGCGGCGTCGTGACCGGTGCCGTCACCTCGGATTTGGTGTCGCTTGGTGATTCCCGATTGGTCAGGTGCTCCAGCAACAGCGCGCCCGTCCGGGTGATATCTCCGGCGCCGAGGGTCAGCACGACATCCCCGTGCCGGGCCAGTGCGGCCGTCCTGGCCGCCGCGTCCTCTGGCCCGGACGCGGCCTGGGCCGGCTTTCCGAGCCGGTCGAGGATGTCCCGTGACGACACCCCGAGCGTGTCCGTCTCCCCTGAGGGATAGAGATCAAGCAGCACGATCTGATCGGCCCCGTTCAGCGCCGAAACGAACCCATCCAGCAGGGTCTTCGTACGCGTATACGTGTGAGGCTGATGAACCGCCACGATCCGCCGGCCTGGGTAAAGATCCCGTGCGGCCGACAGCACGGCGGCGATCTCCTCCGGGTGATGCGCGTAGTCGTCGATGACATCGACATGGTGGATGCGGCCCTTGTGCTCGAAGCGACGACCGACACCGGTGAACCGGGTGAGCGCGGGGATGGACCGTTCCGGCTCGATCTCCAGTGCCGCCAGTGCGGCGATCGCGGCGATCGCATTGCGGGCGTTATGGCGTCCCGCCACATTCAGGCGGGCCCGATGTCGCTTTCCGTGATCGTCGACGAAGGTCCAGCCGTCATCGTCGGATTCAAGACGCCAGTCCGCCTCGTCTGCCTCGCCAAAAGTCACGACGTCGAAGCCGGGATCACCGTCCCGGATCAGAGCCTGGTGCAGCCTCCTGCATCCCGGATCATCGGCCGCAAGCACGAGCGTGCCCCGGCGGGGGCCACCGGGCGCGATTCCCCGCGCGAACGCAAGAAAGGCAGCGTCGTAGTCGTCCTGATCGGCATAGATGTCGGGATGATCGAAGCTCACCGATGTCACGACCGCGACGTCCGGCCGGAGCCAGAGGAACGAGCGATCGAACTCGTCGGCCTCGATCGTCATGTGCGGCCCGGAACCAGCCGCCGTATTGGTGCCGAGCGCCGGCATGGTGGCGCCGACCGCGTAGCTTGGGTCGAGTCCGAGATCGACGAGGACGGATGTGATCATCGCGGTGGTGGTCGATTTCCCGTGCGTGCCAGCAACCGCCACGCAGATCAGGTCGTCCGCGATCATCGCCAGCAGTTGCCCCCGCTTGACGATGAGCGAACCTGTCGCGCGCGCTCCCGCCAGCTCGGTCGCGGCGTTCAGTTCCGCCCGGCGCGTGCTGACGACGATATCGGCCCGCTCGGCGAGTCCGGGGTCGTGATGGCCAAGCACGATCTCGACGCCGCGCGCGCGCAAGAGTTGGGTCTGTGCCGATTCCGCGATATCGGAACCGGAGACGGCATACCCCTTGTCGAGGAGCATCGTGGCGAGACCACTCATGCTGATGCCCCCGATCCCGATGAAGTGGATCGTTGCGGGAGGCAACGGGAGGGGATGCAGCTTGTCAGCGGTGCGAACGCGACTCATGAGGTGCCTCGGTGCCTTTCCGAACGGGTTGTTGCATCCGTACTATCCGGCCAGGTTCGTTCCAGGAAGCGCCGGCGCGACACGGTGTTTCACGTCCTCGACGGCGATCCGGAACTGCTCTCCCCGGTCGAACTCGTTCCGGAACATGCCAAAGCTGGCACACCCCGGGCAGAGCGCGACGATATCGCCCGCGGAGGCTTCGGCGGCGGCATGCCTCACCGCCTCCGCCATGCTCTCGAAGCGACCGGCGATCATGGCTGAGCGCTCCTCCAACATGGCATGCAACGAGTCGGTTGCCGCGCCCTCCAAAAGGTAAACACGAGCATTGGTCGCGCCGATCTCATCGGCGAATGGCGCGAGATCGGTCCGCTTGTCCGCACCCCCGGCAATCAGATGGAGCGTGCGCGAGCGTGCTCCCAAAACCCGCACCCCGGCGATCGCGGCAGCCGGCGCGGTCGCCGATGTATCGTTGACGTATCCCACACCGTCGATCACCGCGACCTGTTCCAGCCGGTTCGGGACGCCCTTGAACCGGGCCAGGCCGATCGCGATGGCGTCATCCGGGACGCCGTACGACTTGGCGGCGGCGACCGCGGCCAGCGCGTTCATGGCTCCATGATCGCCCTGTAGCGCGAGCACGCCGGGGCGCCCCCAATGGTGCACCGCTCCGTCCAGGCGCACCATCAAATCACGGCCACCTGCCAGCCAGGCGCCATTGCCGCGTGGCTCGGCGCGGCCAAACGGCACCGTCCGCGCCCGGGTTTCCGCAACGATCCTCGTCACTTCCGGGTCGTCACTGTTGTAGACGACGACATCGTCCTCCGTCATCGCATGGGCGAGCCCGCGTTTCACGCCGCTATACTCCGCAAAATCCCTGTAGCGATCGAGATGGTCTTCGGAGATGTTGGTCAGCACCGCGACGTGAGGGGCGAGCGCATGCTCGATCAATGCCTCGATCTGGAAACTGGACAGCTCGATCACCACCGGCGTGTCTCGCTCCACGCGATCGAGCTCCAGCAGCGCGGATACTCCCATGTTGCCGGCCAGGAGCGCATACGATCGCCACGCGGTCACGATCTCGCCGAGAAGTGCGGAGACAGTGGTCTTGCCCTTGGTCCCGGTCACCGCCATGACCGGTGCCGGACAAGCCCGGAAGAAGATCGACATCTCCATCTCGACCACGACCCCATCAGCGCGGGCGGCGAGCAGGAACGGGGAGTCGTACGGAACGCCGGGATTGCGGACGACGATATCAGCTCGCGACGATCGGAAGTCATCGATGTCGTGACCGCCGAGGCGCAACGTGACCGGCAGCCCCTTGAGCTGGTCCAGAGGCTCCCTGAGGTCGGCTTCCTGGCGCATATCGGTGACGGTCACGAGGGCACCCCGGGAGACGAGATAGCGGCAGACGCCGACACCGCCGCCGAGCACACCGAGCCCCATCACGGTGACCCGTTTCCCGGCGAAGGTGTCGCCTGACGCACCCGGTTTCACGATGTCGGGTTCCCTTCCCACTACAGCAGGGCCAATGCGACGCCCAGTAATCCAGCCATCATCCCGGCGAGCCACAGACGCATGGTGACCTGGGTTTCTGACCAGCCGAGCAGCTCGAAGTGATGATGCAGCGGCGCCATCTTGAAGAACCGCTTGCCCTTGGTGGCCTTGAAGTAGACGACCTGAATAATGACGGAGAGCGCCTCGGCGACGAAGACCGCGCCGACGATCGGCAGGAGCAGCCACTGCCCCGTCATGAATGCCGCTGTAGCCAGCGCCGCGCCGATCGCGAGAGCGCCGGTATCCCCCATGATCACCTGCGCTGGATGGGCGTTGAACCAGAGGAATCCCGCCAGCGACCCGACCATGGTAAAGCAGAAGGCGACTACCCCCACCTGTCCCTGACGGTAGGCGATGATCCCGTACGAGCAGAACGCGACGGCTGCCGTGCCCGCGGCCAGGGTATCCAGCCCGTCGGTGAGATTCACGGCATTGGCCATGCCGATGATCGCGAACGCCGCGATCGGCACGTAGATCCAGCCAATGTCGTAGCGGCCAAAGAACGGGATGTACATGTGCCGCAGGTCGAGCCCGAACGGATCGGGCGAATGCAGGATCAGCGAGGCGACGAGTCCGAACACGCTCAGCCAGGCGAACTGGAGGCGGGCGGTCATCCCGCTCCGCTTCCCGCCGACCAGGTTCATCCGGTCATCGACCGCACCAAGGGCACCGGCGGCGAGCAAAACGCCAATGGGAAGCAGCATCGAGAGACGGCCGACCGTATTGAACACCAGTGTGATGAGTACGACCGAGAGGCAGATCATGATGCCTCCCATCGTGGGCGTTCCCGCCTTGCCCTGGTGCTTCTCGAGCTCGAGCCGGACCTTCTTGCCCACTTTCTTGAGCCGCAGGAAGGTGATGATTGGTCTGCCCACTATGACCGTCACGAGAAAGGCCAGCCCGGCGATGGCAAGTGAGACCGCCATGTTGTCGTTGGGATCCGTCGGCATCACCTGCGCGGTGGCAAGCGGAGCCATCGCCGATATGAAGTCACCAGCGATCATGCACCCTCCGCATTGGGCTCGATCGCGAACGTCGCCGCCTTCGGCAGGCTGTCGACGTCAGTCTCGGCACCACGTCCCTCGAACCGCAGTTCCTCAACGATCGTTTCCATGGCCAGCCCTCTCGATCCCTTGAAGAGCACGATATCGCCGTTGACGAGGGTCTGGCGAAGAAGCGCCACAAGGTCCGCCTTCTCGGACTCGCCGAACGAATGTGCGGTCAGCGGGCGGCCCTTTCGCCTTACCGCGAGCGCTTCCTCGGCGATAAGCCGCGCCGATTCACCATAGGTCATCAGGACATCGACCGTGTCACCGGCCCGGCGCCCGACGATGCGGTGCTCGTCGTCCGAGATGCGTCCCAGCTCGCGCATGTCGCCGAGCACGGCGATCCGACGCCGACCAGGCACATCCGCCAGCAGCCCAAGGGCGGAGAGCACGGACGGCGTGCTGGCATTATAGGTATCGTCGATGAGCTGCGATCCGTTCGGCCCGGTCACGAACATGAGGCGCACCTGCACCCCCGGATCCTGGAGACCGGTCAGCATCTGCGCGATATGCATGCCGAAACTGTGGCCCACGGCCAGCGCCACGAGTGCCACCTGAACCCCGTGCGCACCGACGAACGGAACCTTCACGAAGTTTCGGTCACCATCGATCGTCAGCCAGAAGCTGGTGCCCCTGAGGCCGTGTGTCGTTACGCTGTCGGCGCGAACGTGGTTGTTCTCGTTGAGCCCGTAGAACAACACTCGTGCCTGCGTTCGTGACGCCATGGCGCGCACGCGGGCATCGTCACCGTTGAGGATCGCGATTCCATTCGATGGCAAAGCCTCGACCAACTCGGTCTTTGTCTCGGCGATCGCCTCGATCGATCCCATCCGCTCGAGATGGACTGGATGCACGTTTGTGACGACGCCAACATCCGGCTGGGCAATCCCGGCCAGGAGCCGAAGCTCGCCAAAGGCGTAGGCGCCCCCCATCTCGAGCACCATGACATCGACATCGTCCTCGGCTTCGAGAAGCGAGAGGGGCAGACCAATCTCGTTGTTGAAGCTGCCGGGGCTTCGATACACCGTCTGCGCCTGGGAGAGCACCGCGGCGATCGACTCCTTCGCGCTGGTCTTGCCGATGCTGCCGGTCACGCCCACGACTCTGGTATCGAGCCGGTCCCGCCGCCATCGTGCCCACCGCTGAAGCGCCTCAATCGTGTTGTCGACCACAATCAGGGGAAGCGGCAACGAGTCCTGACGATCCGCCCACGTCCGATCGACGATCGCTGCCGCCGCTCCCCGCGCCGCCGCATCGGCGCAGAACACGTTGCCGTCGTACCGCTCGCCCCTGACCGCAAGGTAGAGATCTCCGGGGTTAACCACGCGCGCGTCGCGCTGGAGTCCGCTGAACGCAGCGCTCATGGCAATGTCGCCCCGAAGTTCTCCCAGGGTGCCGGCGAGCACGTCTTTCAATCGATAACGCGGCATCGTCAACCTCCTCTCATGACCGGTTGCCCGTCGGGCGCGAGGCGTTCAGCGACTCGCATGATCGCACTCCGGCTCCGGGGGTTTGCGTCGAGTTCGTCTTTGGAGGGCTTCAGGGCTCCGCCGATCCGGCGAAGGCGAGGAATAGTGTCGCACGTGCATATCGGCTGAGCAGGCGGGCACACGCAGGTCGCCGCCTCGGCAGCGATGAAGCGCTTGACCAGCCGATCTTCCAGCGAATGGAAGGAGATGACGACGAGCCGGGCACCTGGCGCGAGCAGGTCGACCGCCGCGATGAGGGCGGCTTCGAGCGATTCGAGCTCGGCGTTGATCTCGATCCGGATCGACTGGAACGTCCGCGTCGCGGGATGCGTCGCCCGGTCCCTTCGCCCGCCCACCGCACGCTCCACGATGTCCGCGAGCTGCATTGTCGTTTCGATGGGCTCCCGGGTCCGTGCACGCACGATCGCGGCCGCAATCTGCCGCGATTTCGGCTCCTGCCCAAACCTCCAGAGAACTGCCGCCAGATCTGATTCGGAACGGTCGTTCACGAACTCGCGCGCCGTCTGCCCAGCATGCCGGTCAAACCGCATGTCGAGGGGAGCATCGAAGCGAAAGGCAAAACCGCGCTCGGCTTCATCAAGCTGGTACGACGAAAGTCCCAAATCCATCAACAAGCCATCCGCACGGTCCATTCCGTACATCCCGGCGATCGCCCGCAAAGAACGAAAATTGGCATGAACGGGAATCAGGCGACCCTGGTACCGGGGTTCGCGCGCCAACGCGCGAGCACGGTCGATCGCGTCCGCGTCGGCGTCGATCGCGTAGACCGTACCGACCGCCGACGGCTCGTCGAGCAGCGCGCGCGTGTGCCCGCCACCGCCGAACGTGGCGTCGATATAGGTGCCATTCCGTCGCGGCGCGAGACTCTCGATCGCCTCCTCGAGGAGCACCGTGCGATGGCCGTTCCCCGAGGCATCCGGGGCCGTTTCAAAAGCGTTGCTTGCACTTCGACGCGAACGTGTCGATCCCTCGGTCACAGTAGCTCCGCACGCCGGGACGCAAGCTGCTCTGCAGATGCGTCGAGGGCCGTATCGACCTTGGCCCAGTAAGCAGGACCCGAAATCTCAACCGGGACATGATCGGCACCGGCGATCGTCTCGCGGTCAATTGCCGCAGATGAGCGGAGCGCACCGGGGATCCGGACCCTGCTCGCCCTGGACACTCGGCGGTTACACCATGATGCATCCGACGATTCCCCGGGTGAGCACCAGGCCATCTGCGACGCCTCCAGCGAAACGCGAAGCAGCCGCGCGCCGTCCCCTTGCGTCGTGGTTGCGCTCGTGTCACCCGGACACCACCGGCCGGTGCGCCAGTACCGGTCGTCGCAGGGCCAAACCACGTTCGAGCGTGAAAGGGCGAGGAGTGTCCGGTTCAATGGTGGGAAGCGATGACTCTGCGGGAGGTAGGGAGCCACGTCCGCATCGGCGGCTGCTTCTGCCCACCATTCCTCAACCTTGTCCACAGCATACGCCGGTGGAAGTCCGTCCGTCCACGTCCCGCAGGCGACCCGCTCAGGCCAGTTTCCGCGTTGCGGGCGTCCTTCTGGGCAGCTGTCAACCCTTGCGATAAGAACGTATGTTCTATATAATTGTCATGAAGTCACTGGTGTACGGTCAGGAGAAGGGATCGGTCATGTACTTTGTCTGGTTCGACGGCGACCGGCGGCGCGGTCCGCATCTGAAGCTCGCCGACGCGATCGAGGCCTATCGCGAAAAGTTTGGGAAAAGTCCCGCGATCTGCCTGGCGAGCGACGGAGACGCGAGAGAGATCGTGGCCAGCACGCGACGGCCCGACATTGCTATTCGCGCGGCTGATTTCATCAGCCGGAACACCTTCTACCTTGGCGACGTCGCCGAACTCGGTGCCGATGACATGCGACGGACCCGGGCTGCCTGAGAGCATTCTAGGGGCGAGCTGGCTCGTCGACGATGCTTGCGATGACCGCTCCCACGGCAAGTGAATCACCGACGGCGACATGCAGCTCGGTGATCCTGCCATCTCGATGGGCGCCGATCTCATTTTCCATCTTCATGGCCTCGACCACACAGACAACATCGCCGGTCGCGACCGCATCGCCTGGCGCAACCTCGACCCGGATTACCGTCCCCTGAATGGCACTCACCAGCTCGGTACTCGCCGGCGACTGCGTTGCGGCAGCGGACCGCCGGCGCGGGCGTTCCGCCCGTTTGCGCTGAGGCACCGTCAGCTGGCCGGGCAATCCCGTGATCCGGGTGTCGAACCGCTGGCCATTGACCTCGACGAGCAATCCGAGAGGCTCCGTCGTCTCCGGTCGAGCGGCGCCCGGTACCGGATTCGGCGAAGCGGACACCCGCGGCGGATACGGCCGCGTGAGCACATCCGGGAACTCGTCGAGGAAGGTCGTGGTCGCCTCGCCGGCGACGAACGCTTCGTGACCCAGCACGCGCTCGTGAAACGGAATCGTGGTCTCGACCCCCGCGATCTCGAAATCGCCCAAGGCGCGCCGCATCCTGGCGATCGCTTCGGGCCGGTCTCTGCCCCAGACCACGAGCTTCGCGATCAGCGAGTCATACATCGGCGAAATCGAGTCGCCCTCGCCCATCGCGCCATCCACGCGCACCCCGAAACCGGTTGGCTCCCGATACCGTGAAATCGTGCCAGGCGCGGGTGCGAAGTTCCGGCCTGCGTCCTCGGCGTTGATCCGGCATTCGATCGCCCAGCCCCTTGGAATCAGCGCCTCCCTTGAGAAGCTGAGCGGCTCTCCGGAGGCCACTCGAAGCTGCTCCTTGACGAGGTCGATACCGGTCACCATTTCGGTCACGGTGTGCTCTACCTGAATCCGGGTGTTCATCTCGAGAAAGGAGAAGCTTCCATCAGCGGCGAGGAGATACTCGATCGTCCCCGCGCCGACGTAGGATACCGACGTCGCGAGCGCGACCGATCCGGACTTCAGGTCCGCACGCACCTCTTCCGTGACGGCCGGAGACGGCGACTCCTCGATCAGCTTCTGATGCCGTCTCTGGATCGAGCAATCCCGCTCTCCGAGGGCGACGACATGGCCATGCTGATCGCCGAAGACCTGGACCTCGACATGGCGCGGACGCTCGAGGTATCGCTCGAGGTAGACATCGGGATTGCCGAAATAGCGTTCTGCCTCACCCCGGCATTCACTGAACGCACTGCCCATCTCTTCAGCGCGTCTTGCAACACGAAACCCGCGTCCGCCACCACCGGCCGCCGCTTTCACCGCCACAGGGTAACCATGGGCATCGGCCCAGCGCGTTGCCTCGGCTGCTGACTCGACAGGCGTTGTCGTTCCCGGCACGGAGCCGACACCGGCCCGAGCGGCTGCCCGGCGGGCCGCGATCTTGTCACCCATCGTCGCAATCGTCTCGGCAGCGGGACCGATCCACGTAATGCTAGATGCGGTGACGGCTGTCGCAAAGGCAGGGTTCTCGGCCAGGAAGCCATAGCCGGGGTGCACGGCGTCGACGCTCGCCGCTCGTGCCGTCGCCACCAAAGCATCGATCGCCAGGTAGGGCGAGCCGGCCTCGGGTCTGACCCGGTAGGCGCGATCGGCGTAACGAACATGGGGCGCATCGGCTTCCCCTTCGCCATACACCGCGACGGTCGCGATGCCAAGCTCCCGGCACGCCTTCATGACGCGCAGCGCGATCTCCCCCCGGTTCGCGACCAGCACGCTTCGGATCGTTCGCGGTGATGACAACGACAACGATGCTCTCCTTGCGCACGCACCCCGCGTCAATTCCACGCGTCGGTTCGCGCGTCTCCCCATCGATGACTGTTCGATACCATGCCCCGGCGCGAGCCAGCCATCAATGTCTCGCCAACGGCGCTCTTTCCGCACCAGCGGGGGGCGGCCGCCTCCGCGATATCCGTGTTTCGGCGACGCATCGTATAGTTTGGATCACAGCGCATGTCAGGTCGAAATCGGCAAAGGACGAGAGCTTTGAGTGCCAGGCGAACCCAACGAACGAGCGATCGCCTCCCCGCATCGCGGCAGAGCTCGTCGGTTTCCGGCGCTTCGTTCCCACCTGCCGACAGCGTCGACGCCGGCACGTCGCCACCCGATGCGGCGGTACTCGCGATGCCCTCCTCGTCGCGGTCAGTCCTCCGCACGGCGAGAAGTACCGCCACGACCCACTGGCCCCTGCTCGCGGTGATCGCGGCGTTCTTCCTGTCGCTCCTGTTCATCCCGGTTTTCGCCGATGTTCCGGCCACGGATGACTGGGTGTACGCCAGGTCGGTCGAGATCCTGCTCGAGGAATCGGAGCTGCGGATCTTCGACCTTTCCGTGGTAACGCTCGTGTTTCAGGTCATCTGGGGCGCCTACTTCGTGCTCATCTTCGGCCCGATCACCGACAGCCTCTTCGGTGCGCTCCGACTGTCGACGATCGTGCTGACCGCCCTCAGTATCCCGGCGGTCTACGCGATCTGTCGACACTTGGGCGCGGACCGTGTCAAATCCGCGCTTGGCGCCGCGGTTTACGCCTTTAACCCACTTACCTATTCGCTCGGCTTCACCTTCATGTCCGATCCGCAGTTTGCGGCACTGATGGTGATTTCTTCCTGGCTTTATGTGAAGGGGTTGGACCGGGACAAGCTCGACGGTCGGGCCATCCTGTGGGGCTCGGTGTTCGCCGCGTTGGCGTTCCTCGTTCGCCAGCAAGGGCTGCTCATTCCCTTCGCCGTAGGTATCTATCTTCTCGCGTCGCGCCGATGGTGGTTCAATCGCGACGGCCTGGTGATGACCGGGCGGGTGGCCGGGATCCCGGCCTTCACTCTCGTCGTCTACGGGTTGTGGCTGTCGCTGATCCATGGCGTGCCGGAGCAACAAGGCCAGTTCGTCGACCGGATCATGGAAGCGGGTCTTGATGACTCGCGATTGCTCATCGGGAGGCTCATCTTCATTATCGTCGCCTATATCGGATTGTTCGTGCTCCCGCTCACGCTCTCGTCGTTCGTTTCGTTTCAGCGCTGGCGACTTCCGCGGACGAGGATCGGCGGTGCCTTTCTCATTGTGTGGTCGGCAATCATCGGAGTCGGGGCCTTTGTCTTCTTCGATCAGGGCCGGGTGATGCCCTATATCCAGCAGTTCCTGGGGTTCCATGGTGTCGGACCGACCGATATCGTGGGCGGACGTCCCTCGGCGATCTCGCCACGCTGGGCAAGGCCGTTCACGCTCGTCTGTCTCGGATCCGCGGCACTGTTTGGCCTGATGGTGGCACAACGGCTCGGGCAGCGTCCTTCGGCGCAGCGGGCGTCAGTGTCGCTCTTCGTCGTGATCGGGGCGTTTCAGGTCTTCGGTGTGCTTCCTCCGTCCTACCATTTCCGGGACTGGATCATTTCCGTCGATCGCTACCTACTTCCGGTAGTACCGTTTGCCATCTGCCTCGCCATCTGGGCAATCCGGGATGTGTCGATCAACACCGTCCGGGCCTGGAGCCTGGCCGCTCTTGTTGCCGTCTTCAGCGTGGTCGCGACGCGGGATTTCATCGTGTTCGAGGACGCGACCTGGCGCGTCGCCCGGGAGGCCGCCAATGCCGGCGTACCCCTGACCAAACTCGACGCCGGTCCCTCGTGGGATGGCTACCATCTCTACGAAGATGCACTGGCGCGAGGGGTCGTGCAGACCACGCCCTGGGGGCCGTGGTGGACATACCTGTTCGCACCTTCCACGGATTCAACCTACGTGGTGGGATCACAACCGGCAGACGGCTATGTCGTCATAGATGAGCATGAATATTCTTCCTGGCTGCTCGCCGACCCGCCGAAGCTGTACCTGATGCGTCGGGAGACGACACCGGGGCCCCAATAACCCGAGCATGACGACGCGTGGTCACGAGGGCCGACGAACCGGGTATGCTTGCTCCAGGTGGTGAGGGCGCGCACGAAAGCGCGGTGGGGTTAGGGGGAGACAACCAACCATGTGGAACGGACGGACCGTCTCGGTCGTTCTTGGAACCTATGCCGAGCGAGACTCTATCCGACGGGTGATCGAAGGGTATTTCGAGACCGGTGTCGTCGACGAAGTCGTGGTGGTGAACAACAACGCTGAAGCGGGGACGGAGGAGGAAGTCGCCCAGACGAAAGCCCGGCAGGTTTTCGAGAAGCAGCAGGGCTATGGGTTCTCCTACCGTCGCGGCCTCCACGAAGCGACCGGCGACATCATCGTGCTGTCGGAGCCGGACGGCACATTCCTGCCGCGCGACGTGATCAAGCTCCTGACATACGGCGAGGACTGTGACGCGGTCTTCGGCACCCGAACGACCAGGGAAATGATCTGGCGAGGTGCGAACATGGGGTTCTTCCTCAAATGGGGGAACTGGGCCGTCGCCAAGCTGGTCGAGGTGCTCTTCAACACAAGCCATCTCAGCGACGTCGGTTGTACCAACCGGCTGATAACGCGCGAGACGCTCGACAGTATCAAGGACAAATTCAGTGTTGGCGGAAGCCATTTTGGCCCGGAGCTCATGCTCCTCATCATCACGTCGGGTGCGCGCGTAGTCGAAGTGCCCGTGAACTACCTGCCGCGCGTCGGGGAATCCTCGGTAACGGGTGACATCAAGAAGGCGATCCGGCTGGGATTGCAGATGATCGTCTACGTTGTCCGCTTCCGGCTGCGGACAATTGGAAAGACCTCGGGCAAGGCGGCCCCCCGAACGATGGGCTCGCCCGACCGCGCGGACTGACCGATCGCTGTCTCGGCGCGGTGCGGGCCGCACTCCAAGGGGAGGTGCGGCGGCCGTTTGGATTACCATGGCGAAGGCATGTGCCGTTCGGATAGCGCACAGCCGAACGCGTTCGGCGAGCGACCGGGCATCGGGTCCACCTTTGGGAGGTTTCGGGGTTGAGCAATCAGAAACAGGGGGTGATTGGTCACCCGAACGGAACGCGTGAGACGCAGGGATCGGAAGCGCCGGACGGCTTGCCAGCCGCAGGCGCGGTCGAACAGCAGCCTTTGCCAGCGGCCAGTGTCGCGGTGCAGGAAGTGTCTCCTTCAGGGACTGCCGACGCTCCCGTCAAGGCAGCGAACGACGTCTTCGACCCTTCCCAAACCGACTTCGACACGGTAGCCGATGCCTACGACGACAGCCTGCCGCACCATGTGATGGATCACTATCTCGACAAGCGGGCCGAGTTCATCCGGCGCCATGTCGCGCCGGGTCGGGTCGTCGATGTCGGCTGCGGTACCGGCGTGCTTGCGGCGCGTCTCAGTGATGAAGGCTATGACGTTACCGGAGTCGACCCGTTCCGGGGCATGTTGAAATACCTCAAGAAGCGGCGGCCCGGGATCGACGCGGTGCATGCGTTCGGGCAGAACCTGCCTTTCGCCGACGACACATTCGACCTGGCCTACTGCGTCGCGGTCATGCATCACGTCGCGGACCCCGCGGCCGTCCGGGAAACCGTGCTGGAGATGACGCGGGTGACGAAACCCGGCGGCCATATCCTGATCTGGGACCATAATCCGCGCAACCCGTACTGGCCAATCCTGATGAAGCGGGTTCCGCAGGATACGGGAGCGGAACGGCTCATCCCCGAGAAGGAATTTTTGGAAGCCCTGCACGCTGGCGGCGCGAGGCCGATCGTCGTCCAACCTCACAGCCTCATACCCGATTTTGCGCCGCGACGGCTGATGCCACTGGCAATTACGACCGAGTCAATCGTCGAGCGCGTCCCGTTGCTTAATCGACTTTGCGCGCATAACGTCATCCTGGCCGTCAAGACGATCCAACGCTAACGCTCTTAGATGACATCGCGACCGGCACGCGACCTGGTCCGCGGGAAACCAGTCTCCCATTCAGCGACGCGCTGCCGGCGGGATGGTGGCAACCCGAAGAACACGCCGCACAACACGCCGCAGGTACCCATGAGCCGATCCTTCTCTGTCCGCACCAAGGCTCTCCCGGCGCTCACGCATGGCTGGGCCCTTGTTGCCGCACTCGTTGTGGTCATGGCCATGTGCGGCACGTCGACTGCACAGTCGTCCAATCCCTTCGACGGCACCGCACCAACCCCTACCCCGGTCCCTCCCGGAGCCGGCCGTGGAGACATCGAGTTCGGACCGATCCGGGAGGTGGGCCCCCGGCTCCGGAAAGCACTTGGCGGCGACGATGATCTCTCGCCCTTTATGCACCTGATCGAGGATCCGCTGGGAGTTCTATCCAAAGACCAGGCCAGTGAGTTGGCCGACGATGCCCAGCGCCTGACGGCACACGGTATCCCGACCATGGTCATCATCCGCGACTCGACGCGGACGCGCGAAGAATCGGCAATCGACGCAGACGAACTCCGGGCCAGGCACGCGCTGGAGTCGACGCCGGGAGCGGACGACGGCCTGCTGTTCCTTGTGACCCGCCCCAGGGGACCGCAAGGCTCTCGGGGATCGCGGCAGTCCATGTTTCTCACGATCTCCCCTGGCGCCAACACGCTGCCCAAAGGTGGCCTGAATGACGCATCGCTGCAGGAGGTTCAGGACCGCTTTATTCGCCCCAGAATGCGGTTCGGCCTCCTGGCGGACGGGCTCCGGGTGGGAATGCGCAAGATCATCTATCTGGAGACGTATTACCCGGATCCGTTGCCCCCACTGACGTCGCTGCAAATCGCGGTGCGGTCGGCGCTCGATGTGGTGGCGCCGATCGTGACGATCACCGGCGTAGGGTCCGTCGTGGCGGCCTGGCGGCGGCGCGGGCTTCAAATCAGTGCGCGCCGCTCCGCCACCTGGTTCCCGAATGTGCTGGCGCTGGCCCTCGCCGGATTCGCGGTCACTAGCCTTGCCATCTCTTCGGTGTACAGCCAGAGCCGTCTCGGAATCGTCGCCGTCCTTGTGTTGACACTCGTGATTGCCGCGCATGTCCGACTGCTGCGGCGCCGACCGGACATTACTTCCCAGCGGTCGCGGGTGATCCACACTTCGCCGCGACCGGCGCCGACGAAGGCACGGTCCCTGAGGCCCACCCGCATCACGCCGGGCTCCAACCGTTCCCCTGTCGCCACGACACCCATTCGATGAGACGATCGCGTTATCCGTCACCAGGGCGAGTGGGCCGTCGTCCTGCCCCGGCCCGGTCCGCTCTCCCGCGACGGCGACCGAGGGCTGCGCGGCGCGTCCGTCCTGTGCGGGTCATTCATCACCGCGAGGCCTCCAGCACCCAGCGCGAGCGACGCTCGCGCTTCCCGCGCGGCGGATGGTCGTCGGTTGCTGTCACGATCGGTCGCCGGTTTCTGACGGGGGCGATCCCGGCAACGTTATTCGTTCTGGCCCTGATCCAATGCCTGGGCCGCGAAACGACGACACCGTTCCACCCGGACGAAGCACGTTGGCTGAGTCGCGCCCACTTCATCAGCGAGCTCAAAGATCCCTTCGGGCCGACGTGGTCCGACTACTATGTCACGCGCGGCCAACCGCCGCTTGGAAGCTATCTGATGGGCATCGGACTGCTGGTGCAAGGCCGGGATACGGTGACCAACGCGGTTTGGGACTTTGGCTACGATGAAGAGTGGAACTCGTTCAACAAGGCGATGCCAGTCGCCGAGGATCTGTTGGCCGGTCGGCGCACAAATGCCGTCGTCGCGGCACTCGTGGTCGTCGCGGTCTACCTCATCGGCATCCGGATCGGGAGCCCGGTCGGTGCCGCACTGGGAGCGTTGTTTCTGGCGTTCCATCCGCTTCACATTCACCTCGGCAGCCAGGCCCTTTCCGATCAACTCCTTTGCCTTCTGCTCGCCCTTGCCTTTCTCTCCGCGTTCTGGCTCGGCAAGCGTCCGGCGCTGGGGCGCGCCATTCTGCTGGGAGTTCTCCTCGGGCTTGGGGGCGCAACCAAGCTCTCGCCGTTCCTTCTCAGCGTGCCGCTCGCCGGCCTCGGCGCCGTGTGCCTCTTCGGGCAATTCCGAAGTCACGGGTACCGGATGTGGGGGCACCGCACCGCGCGACTGGGATCACTGCTTCTGATTCAGCCGCTAATCGCGTTTGCATCGTTCGTTGCGGTGAGCCCGTTTCTGTGGCCCGACCCCTTCGGACGGACATATGCGCTTTTCGAGTTCCGGCGGATCGAAATGGTCGGCCAGGGAACGAACTGGCCCTCGGTGGCTGTCGCCAGCCCAATGGCGGCGATGAGCCGGATCGGTCTCCGGCTCAACGAAAACTCGTCGACGACGTCACGCATGCAGGAGGCGCTCGGGGATCTCTTCGGGATCGGCTTCGAGCCGACTGGCTTCGACCTGCTGCTGGTCTGCGCGGGCGGATTGCTGCTCGCGTTGATTGTCATCAGGGAGGGCATCTTTTCCCCGCACGGGCTCTTGAGCGTCTTGCTCGGCGGCGAGCTGACGCTGATCGTCCTCGGGATGGGTTCGGATTTCTACCGGTACTACCTGCCAATCGTCTTCATCTCGGCGGTGCTCGTCAGCGTGTTCGCCGACGCGGTCTGGAAGCTGGCGGCCCAGCGGATCGCTCGGGCGCGGATGCCATCGCGGACATGGATCACGCTCTCGCCAGCCGGTTCCCGATCCCGCAAATCCGCCAGTCCGTCGACATCCGAAAGCATGTGACCACTCCAACCTCCGGGGCGACCCGAGCAGGACGGGAAGGAAACGCTTCAGTCCCACACCGTCGCGACGTTTCCGCCGCTTCCGGGGTACAATCCCCGGTGCCGAGCGGGCCTGTTCGACCCCGCGAACGACTCCTCTCCAAGTGACTCCTCTGGATGATGCGTGTTGATGACCGTGTCCGTGCCAACAACGCAACAATGGCGTCCCATCGTCCAGCTTGTCATGATGATCGGATTCGCGCTCGGAGCGCTGCTCTTGGGCTCGAGTACTGCAGCGGCGCCCCATCCGGCGATCCAGCCGGATCTCGAAGAGCCCATACCGAATCGTGCTCCCGAATCGAGAACGTTCGTGTACGACGAGGCGGGCGTGCTCACCGAGACGGAAGCCGAGCGGCATCAGTTCGATCTCGACCGGCTGTTCACCGCGGGTGTCCCGGCCATCATCTTCACCCGCCGGTCGGATGATTCGCGAACCGACGCGGTAGCCTTTGCCGACCGGTTGCGGACGGAATGGCAACTTGAATCCGCGCCCGGTGCGGACGACGGAATCGTTATCCTCGTCTCGCTTCACGAGTCGTCCCGAGCCAGCAACGCGCTGGTGCTGTCCACGGGGCGGCAAGCGCTTCCGATCAACCAACTGACGAGTGAGACCTTGCAGGAGATCTACGACACCGAGATGCAGCCCGCGTTCCGGAGGAATGAGATCAATCTCGCGCTCTCGTTCGGCGTTCGCAGAATGCTGTACTACGAAGGGTACACTCCCCCTGACCCACCCCCGCTTTCCAGTGGCCAGCGGACGGCGCGGTCACTCGCGACCGGCGTCCTTGCTTTCACCGGGCTTCTGGCGCTTGCCGGACCCGTGCTGTCCCGGTGGCGGAAGATGTCCCACCGACGGCGAGGGTTCGCGGTGCTGGACCGATGGCTGTATTCACTGGCGCTGCCTCTACTGCTGCTGTTGGCCGGCGGCCTGGCAGTGCATGGGAGGAGCGCTCCATTGCTCGCGATCGCCGTACTCGGCGGCGTGGCGCTCCTGCTCGGCAAGCGGTTGACGACGGCCTGGCGGGAATGGCGACATTCCGATGGCCGGTCGATCCGTGTCCCCTTGCGCGGCCGACGCGTAGGTTCTCCCACAGTCCTGGCCCATCGCCGAACGCGCGGTCCCCGGCATGCCTAGAGTGCCGGCACCCCATCCACACCGAGCGCCGCTCCGTTCACCACGTATCCTTGAAGGTCGCCAGGGGGGAACCGGTGCGCTTCCCGGCCAGTCAAGCGGGCCCCGCGTCAGCAGGGCAGCGGTCGACCTCTGCCTGATGGTGCTGTTGTTCCTGCTCTCGTTCAACCTCAACCTCGACAAGGTGGACGTCACCCAGTTCCATCCCGATGAGAGCCGATGGCTCAACCGATCGTTCTATATCGAAGATCTGCTCGATCCTTTCGGTGAAACCTGGCAGGACTATTACCTCACGCGCGGCCAGCCACCCCTCGGCAGCTACATGATGGGTATCGGCCAACTGGTGCAGGATCGGCCGCTGCGCCCGAACATCGCCTGGGATTTCTTCTTCGATCGCGAGCGGGGATGGAACGAAACCGCCGGGGCCATGCCCTCGGCCGAGGACCTTCGGGCGGGACGGCGTACCAGCGGGTTCGTTGGAGCGCTGGTCGTCGCGGCGGTCTATCTGCTCGGGCGAGTGCTTACAAACCGGGTCGGCGGACTGGCGGCCGCCTGCTTCCTCGCCTATCACCCCCTGCACATTCACATCGGGAGCCAGGCGCTCTCCGATCAGCTCCTGAATCTGCTCCTGACGCTTACCTTCCTGGCGGCATTCAGATTCGCGAGGCGTCCGACATGGGGTTGGGCGATCACGCTGGGCATACTCTTCGGGCTGGGCGGGGCGGCCAAGCTCTCCCCGTTATTGCTGAGCCTGCCGGCTGCCGGTCTGGGCCTCTACTACCTCGTCACGAGCTCCATGCTCGAGCGGGCTCGTGGCCGCACCGGTCTGAGACGCCGTGCGCTCAAGCTGATCGTTCAACCGGCGATCGCTTTCGCTGCGTTCGTGGTCGCCTATCCTTACCTTTGGGTTGCTCCACTCCAGCACACATACAATCTCTTCAGGTTCCGGGTCGACGAGATGGAAGCCCAGGGCATGGTGAACGATCGTAACCGGGTCGAGAACAGCTGGATCGCGCTCGACCGGATCGGCAACCGGATCGGAGAGCAGTGGCAAACCAGTGCGGGAGTGGTGTCCGCGATCAACGATAGGTACGGGTTGACACTTAATCCTTTTGGACTCGATCCGATGCTGGCGATGATCGGCCTCGTCCTGTTCGCTGTGCTCGTCTTCCGGCACGGGATCCGAAGCCCGCATGCGTTCGTGTTGCTGCTCGTCCTCGCCGAGAGCGGCGCGATCGTGCTCGGGCTGCGCTCGGACCTCTACCGGTACCAGCTACCCCTGGTGCTGGTCGAGGCAATCTGCATTTCCGTCCTCGCCGGGGTGATCTGGCGATATCTCGTACCCTTCAATGCCTTTGCCTGGCTGCGCGGATACGTCGTCCTGCCCTTCGATTCGGGGAGGTTGAGGGCAGATGATCCTCTTCCCGTTCCTGTCACCGAGGCGGTCAGTCGGAAGCGCATACCGCGAGTGCGATCGAATGCGCTCCCGCGCCCAGAGGCAATTCGATCTCCGAGCCTGACCTCCTGAGGGCACAGCCCCTCCGCCGCACAGAAGAAGCCCCCGCAGGCGCAGTGGCCTCCGGGGGCTTCAGGCACGGTGGGCATCGTTCTCTCGTCAACTGCGTCGATAGAACTCGGCAACCTTCATGTAATCGAACGGCTCACCATTCGGAAACGTCACACCGGCGTCCGTAAAGAGTGTGCGTCCCTCGTCCCCTGGGTCATAGATCCGGTTCGGAAAGTTGAGCAGTGTGGCGGGGCCTTCGCTGGTGACAACGAACCCGTGAAGCGTCTGGGGAGGAATCGTCACCATCAAAGGCGCCGGGCCATCGTCCGAGGCGGCGAGTTCCACCAGCATGAGCTTGCCACTCGATGGGGAATCCGGCCGGACATCGGCGATCGCGACGACGATCCGACCGGCGACGCAATAGAACCGGTCGGTCTGATGCTGGTGGACGTGCCACCGGTCGATGTCCCGGGCGACGCCGGGTGAGGTCGTCGAGGTGTAGACCTGGGCAAAGGGCAGGGTTTCGCCGTAGATATCGAGCCAGTCCGCCCGCAGCAGCTCGGTCAGCGTTCCGCGCGGGTCGCGATGCGTGGTCAGATCCCGGATCACGACATCGTGAATCGCGGACGCGCCCGCGCCGGAGGTCACGAGCACGTCCGCTACCGCTGAATGTGTATCAGTCACCAGGATTCCTCCAAAGATTCCGCGAACGTTCTCGCCATGGCAGCGCGTCGCCAGTGCGCTCAGCCGGCCGACTGCCCCGCGGCTTCGAGACGCCAGCCATACTGCTTCTGGTAGTAGTCGTTGAAATCAGACGATCCGTCGCGAATCGCGGCCCACCATTCCTGGTTGCCGACGTACCAGTCGATTGTCTCGTGCAGCGTCATCCCGAACGTTCGGGTCGGTTCCCATCCCAGCTCGTCCCTGATCTTGTCGGTATTCATTGCATAGCGCCGATCGTGACCGGGCCGGTCGGGCACGTAAGCAATGAGATCCGCTGGTTTTCCAAGATGTGCGAGCAGCGTCCGCACGACCTCGATATTTGGATACTCGTTCCCGGCACCGACGTTGTAGATCTCACCGGAGCGGCCTTTGCGCAACACGAGGTCGATCGCCGCGGCGTGGTCTTCGGAATACAGCCAGTCCCGGATCTGCATGCCATCGCCATAGACTGGCAGAGGCTGATCGCGAAGGGCGTTGGTAATGAACAGGGGAATCATTTTCTCGGGGTACTGTCGCGGACCGATCGTGTTGCTTCCCCGCGTGATCAGGACATCGGTCCCGAACGACACGAAGAACGACTTGCAGAACAACTCGCCGCCAGCCTTCGCCGCCGAATAGGGTGAGCGGGTCTCGACCGGATCGGTCTCGCGCGAATGCTTGCCCGGCGTAATGTCGCCATACACTTCGTCGGTGCTGACTTGCAACAAGCGCTTGCCGTGCCGCCGGACCGCGTCGAGCAGGACGTAGACACCCTGAACGTTGGCGCGCAAAAAGCTGCCGGGATCGAGCAGGGAGCGATCGACATGCGTCTCGGCGGCAAAGTTAACGACAGCGTCGACCGACTGGACGAGCTCGTCGACCAACTCGGCGTCGGCAATGTCGCCGCGCACAAGCCTGTGCCGGGGATCACCTTCCAGGCCCCGAACGTTGGCTGGGTTGCCGGCGTAGGTGAGGGCGTCGAGATTGACGATCTCATCCTCCGGGTGGTTGTCGAGCACTTGTCGCACGTAGGTCGAGCCGATGAACCCGGCCCCCCCAGTTACCAGCAGCTTCACGGAATCGCCTCCAATTGTTGCGGTATCGTCGCCCGGCATGCGGACGCTCGCGTCGCGGTTGCCTCTACTCTTGTCCGTTGAGCTCTCGTGCGAGGGTTGGGACATAGCGGTCGACCGCGTCTCGCCACGCGGGCAGGGTGACGCCGAGCTCCCTGGCCCGGTTGTTGGCGAGCGAGCTGTTCGCCGGCCGCTTGGCCGGCAGCGGATAACGGCTCAGAAAGGCTTCCGTCGACGTCGGCTGGATCACCCCGGGGTCGCCACCAGCCGCCTCGACGACGGCCCTGGCAAGACCAAACCGGTTGACCCACCCTTCGTTCGTCAGATGGAAGATGCCCGCCGGCCGCTTGTCGACAAGCGCCACGAGCGAATCGGCGAGGTCTCCGGCGAAGGTCGGGTTGCTCACCTCGTCGTCGACGACCGTCATCGCGCCGCGATCGCGGATCATCGTCAGCACTGTTCGCGGAAAATGCTTGCCCGCCCCGCCGTAGACCCAGGCGGTGCGCGCGACGGCGAATGATGGGTCAGTATCGAGCACCGCGCGTTCGCCTGCCAGCTTGCTCGACCCGTAGACGGAGACCGGATCGGGCGTGGCGCGCTCGGAGTACGGCTCCGCTCGCTTGCCCGAGAAGACGAAGTCGGTCCCGACCGCGATCAGGTGAGCTCCGACGCTCCTTGCGGCCCGGGCGACATTGGCGGCACCCAGATGATTCACCCGGTCCGCCTTGTCCGGATCGCGCTCGCAGCCATCGACATCCGTGTACGCCGCACCGTGGATCACGACGTCCGGGCGAACGTCGGCGATCGACGCCGTCACGGCCTGTGCGTCGCCAATATCGACCTGGATGTCCACACCGGGCCCGGGGTTGGCGCCAAGTCCGATTACACGGAACCCTCGTTCACGGCACGCCGCGACGAGATAGCGACCGAGCTGTCCACCCGATCCGGTCACGAGTATTGTCTCGGCCGCGTGATCCATCGCTGCGTCCCCGTATCGCTCGAGCGGTGTCAGGAGATGCCGACATGGGCATGGTCGCCCAGCATGAAGCGCACGGCCACCGGCTTCAGCATCGTGCGCTCGATGACAACCTCCTTGCCGATCAGGGAGTCGAAGATGCGCGAGTCGATATCTCGAATCGTGCTATCGCTCATCACAATGGAATGTTCGATTTCGCAGCCACGGATGATGCAGCGTTCGCCGATCGCCGTGAACGGGCCAACATAGGCATGCTCTACCCGGGCCCCCGCGCCGATGATTGCCGGACCGCGCACCGTGCTGCCGACGATGCTCGCGCCGGCCTCGACGATCACGTCGCCGACGATGATCGACTCGATATCCACGGTGCCTTTCACGTCGCGATGGATGGTCCCCAGCACGACGCGATTGGCCTCCAGCATGTCATCCTTCTTGCCGGTGTCGACCCACTCGTCGCCGATGATCGACGAGTCGACGACGTGCCCGGCATCGATCAGGCCCTGGATCGCGTCGGTGATCTCCAGCTCGCCTCGGCCGGAAGGCTGAAGTGTCGGCGTGATGTCGTGGATCTCCGGCCCGAAGAAGTAGACGCCGACGATGGCCAGATCGGAGATCGGAGTCTTCGGCTTCTCGACCAGCCTGGTCACCTGCCCGGACTCGTTCAGAATTGCGACCCCAAGCGCGGATGGGTCATCGACACGCTTGAGCAGGATCCGGGCGGCGGAGCGGGTCTCGGCAAAGGCTCGCGCGTGGTCGTCGATCCCCTGCTGAAGAAAGTTGTCCGCCAGGAACATGCAGAATGGGTCGTCGCCCAGGTAGTCGCGGGCGGTGATGACCGCGTGGGCAAGGCCCCGTGGTGCATCCTGCGGCAGGTACGTGACGCGCGCACCGAACGCCGAGCCGTCACCGACAGCGGCCCGCACCTGATCGCCGGTGTCCCCGGTCACGATCCCGATCTCGGTAATCCCGGCGCTGACGAGCTGGTCGAGCGCGTAGAACAGGACCGGCTTGTTGGCAACTGGCACGAGCTGTTTGGCGCCGGTTGCCGTCAGCGGGCGCAGCCGCGATCCCTTGCCGCCCGCGAGCACGAGCCCCTTGAGAAGCCGGGGGGCGGCACTCCCATTGAGATGAGCCGGCGCTTCGGACGTCTCGGCCGGTGATGTCTCGGTCATGCGAAAGCCTCCACTCGTGTCTCCGGGATCGTTTCGCTGTCCATCTGCCCCGAGCGATCGTCGCCTCAGCGTTGGCCACCACTGAAGGGCTCGGGCAAAGAGCCAGCGCCGACGAGATCGCCGGAACCAGCCGCGCGGCTGTAAAGGTTGTCTACGTAGTCGATCAGCATTCGCCGCGAGCTGAAAGCCGGCGCGACGGTGCGGATCGCTTCCTTGGCGAGAGCGATCCAGTCATGCGGAAGACCATCGGCCTGCCGGCGATAGTAGAGAGGGACGACCTCGTTCTCGAGCACATCGTAGAAGCGGTTGGCTTCTTCCACGTCCTGGGCGTCGCCTTCGAGGTCCGAGCTCGCGATGCCCCAGCCATTGGTGTCGCCCTTGCCCCAGCCTTCAAGCCACCATCCGTCGAGGATACTGCAATTCGGGACGCCGTTGGCGGCCGCCTTCATGCCACTGGTGCCGCTCGCCTCCAGCGGGAAGCGGGGGTTGTTGAGCCAGACATCGACTCCAGCCACGAGCAGGCTCGCCAACCCCATCTCGTAATCCTCGGCAAACGCCACCCGGCCCCCGAGCCGGGCATCGCGGCAGCGCGTGTAGATTTCCTGGATCAGCTTCTTGCCGCCTTCGTCGGCGGGGTGGGCCTTGCCGGCGAACACGATCTGCACCGGATGATCGGGATTCGTGAGAATTTTCGCCAGGCGATCGATGTCCTTGAAGAGTAATGTGGCCCGCTTGTATGTCGCGAAACGACGGGCGAATCCAAGCGTGAGCACGCTGGCATTCTGGAACGGCCCAGATGACAGCACCTGCCAGGCGTCGAACTGGCCCTCGGCGTATCGGCGCCGCGCCCGCTCATCCATCTCGTCGATCAGATCCTGCTTGCACTGTTGGTGGGCGTGCCAGAATTCCTCGTCCGGAACGTTGAGCACCGTTTCCCAAACCTGCTCCTGCTCCTGCTGATCGCGCCAGTTCCGGGGAAGATACCGCTCGTAAAGGTTTCGCATCGACGGCGAGATCCAGGTGCGAAGATGAACGCCGTTGGTGATCGAGATGATCGGCGTGTCCGCGACCGCGACACCGGGCCACAGGTCGTTCCACATCTCGCGAGAGACTTCGCCGTGCTTCTTGCTCACGCCATTGACATTGGCGGCCATGCGGAGGGCGAGGGCCGTGAAGTTGAACCCCTTGGCGGGGTCACCATGAACCCCCAGTGCGAGAAACTCATCCCGGCTGAGCCCAAGCTCTTCCCAATACGCGTGGAAATACCGCTCCATCATCTCCGACGAGAAGATATCGTGACCGGCGGGGACGGGAGTATGCGTGGTGAAGATAGATGTCGCCCGCACCAGCTCGACGGCGCGCACGAAAGGTTCTCCTGCCGCGACGTGCTCGCGG
>CADCWJ010000700.1 GCA_902806365.1 uncultured Thermomicrobiales bacterium | reverse complement strand
GACCACCTGGCCGATGTCGCGATCCAGGCGGAAGCCGGACCCTCGCTGAGCCTGATCGCGAACGCGGTCCTTGGCGACGCGGTCGATAACGACGTGGAAACGGCGCCGATCGACAGAGGGGAGGGCATGGAATGATCGACCACGGGTCCGAACGGCCGGTCGCCCTCGCAAACCAGCATCACTGTTTCGACTGCGGTGATCTCAACGAGCACGGCCTTCACCTGCGGTTTACCCCGGACCCCCACGGGAACGGGGTCTCGGCCCTCTTCTGTCCCGCGTCCCGCGTCGAGGGATACACCGGGGTTGTCCATGGCGGGATTATCAGCACCGTGCTCGATGAGGTGATGGCCTGGTCGTTGTATCGTCACGACATCTGGGCGGTGACCGGAACGCTGACGACTCGTTATCGCCAGCCGATCCGGATCGGGGAGGAGACGCGAGCAACGGGCTACCTGCTGAAGGATCGCCGCCGCGCCGTGGAGATGCGTGGCGAGATCCAGCGCGTGGCGGACGGCATGGTGCTCGCCGATGCGACGGCGACGTTCATCCGGGTGCCTGAGGCTCAGGCACGCGCCTGGCAGGAGCGCTACCTGCAAGGGTTGGGCATAGCGCTGCCAGGAGACGATGGTGATGTCCGTGGGCGAGGGGAGGTGGAGGCGTGAAAGTCTATCTGGGCGGACCGATGTTCGTTGCCGCCGAGGTTCGCTACAACCTCTGGCTGGCCGGGGTGCTGCGCTCGCATGGCTTCGATGTCTACTGCCCGAACGAGAGCGAGCCGATCAACGACAAGACGCGGACCGACATCACCGCACGCAAGATCTATGACGCCGATCTTGAGGCGCTGGAGGCATGCAACGTCTATGTCTGCCAGGTCAGCGAGGACTCGGGCACCAATTGGGAAGCCGGGTACATGGATTGCCTGAACAAGCGGGTCGATCCGGCACGCTACCTGGGTGTGCTCGGACTCGCAACGGACATCCGGCTCCGGTCGATCCCCGATCCCGCACGGGCCGGAATCGACAACCAGGCGTTCTACGTGAACAGCTTCATCGTCGGCGGCATGCAGAGCTCGCTCGGTGTGGTGACGGACGAGGACCAGCTGGTGCAGCGCCTGCTTGACATAGCGGCAGCCCACCCGGACCTCTCATGAGCGGTTCGACTGCTGCGCACTCATGGGAAATCCGGTTGCGCAATTGACGAACGCCAACTTGTAGGGGCGATCTGGAATCGGACCGCAGCAGATCTCTCGCAAATTGCACCCGGTTGATTCGTATGGTCGCCCGGCGGTGGCAAGGACGATCGCATCTACCTGGGAGGTGCGGCGTCGGGACCTGCGTGGGTCGCTCGTGCATGCGCCGAGGGACCGCTCGGCATCCCGCAGCGGCATGCGTAGAGGTTGACCGGATCATATCGAAAGAACGCCGGAGGAGGGGCAACGCGGCGATGTGCTATGACACACGCTGTAACCGGCCATGCGTACTCCGCGTCAATCCCGGGCTCCGTCGTACTCGTCATCATCGTCGAGCGCGTCGGCGGCCTGTTGCTGTGCCGTCGAAACGAGCAGGTTGAGCGCCCGCAGCAGATTTCCGATCGAGTCGTCATCCAGCAGGTAGAGCGCCAGCTCGGTCTCTTCGTCCGAGAAGGCGACCATCTCGCCGTCAGAGGTGGTGCTGTCCGCTTCGGTCGAGCGTTTCAGGGCATCCAGCCACTCGGTTGCCTGGGTGTTTGCCGAGCGGAGCGTGGCGATCAGGTCCTGGGCGGCGTCCCTGCGACGCTCGAGCGCATCGTCGGTCGCTGGCGGATCGGACGGTCCCACTTCGGCCGAAACCGGCCCTTCGGTCCCGGCGGTCAGGGCGCGATACGTGCCGGGTGTGGTGGCGAGGATGAAGGCGTACGTGTCCGTTTCGGCGTGCGCGACCGCTCGTGGTCCGGGCGATGAGCGCTGGGCCGCCTGCTG
>CADCWJ010000699.1 GCA_902806365.1 uncultured Thermomicrobiales bacterium | reverse complement strand
GTCGCGGCACAGATCAACACGCAGGCGACCGAACAGGCGGCGCTCCAGGCGCAAGCGACCGCGAACGCCGCGTCCGGCGCAAACCTCCAGTCGACCGCCATCGCGGCCCAGAACCAGGCGGCCACCGTCCAGGCACAATCCAGTTCGGCACAGGCCACGATCGATGCGCTGGGAATCGATGCGCAGGCGACGAGCGACGCCGCCGCCGCCAACCTCGCCAACGCCAACGCGACGGCAGCTGCACTCCAGACCCAGCTCCAGCAAAACTCGCTCAATCCGGAGCCGGTTACGCAGACGGTGCAGGTCGATCTGGGCGGCGTTTTGAGCGGCGATCCAGCGGCGATTGACGAGGCGAATGCTGAGCTCGATCGCGTCCTCAATCAATATGTCACTGGCCAGAACTGCCGGATCGGCTTCGTCCTCATCTCCTCGCGGGCCCCGGACGTGGGTCCGGGAGTCGAATTGTCCAGGGAAATGGCACAGATCATCCAGACGAGGTTCCCGCAGCTCCTGCCGGAACGGACTGACGGAGCGGCACCTGAGCTAGCGAGCAATCCGATCGCCTATCCTGGCACGAATCCGGTCGGCGAGGTCGAGTTCCTGTTGTTCCTGAGCGCGGGTTGTGTCCCGGCGTCGGGATAATCCGCATATCAGCCCGACTCTGTGTCGGGTTGAGGCGCCAGCGCATGATAGGCGGCACCCATTCCCGCATAGCGGTCGCCGCCCAGATGATGGACGATCTGAACGCCGTCCTCCGGCTTCCAGGTCTACCCGAATGCCGCCGCCTCGGCACTGACATGGAGCACGGACCCGACGAACAGGTCGTGATCGCCCAGTTTCACCCGGTCGATCACGCCGCACTCGATATGTGCGACACATGCGCCGATCAGCGGCGCCTCGATCTCATGGGGGTCTTCCGGCGTCAGCCCGAACCGCTCGAACTTGTCGATGTCGCGTCCGCTGACCTCGCCACAACCATGAATCGCGACGAGCGAATCCATGGTCGGGACGCTGAGGGCGAACTGCTCGCTCTTCGTCATAAACTCGTGACTCAATCGGGAAGGCTGGACCGCTACGCCGATCAGCACCGGATCGAGACTGAGCGGCAGCAGCCATCCGGCGGTCATCACGTTGGGCTGATCCCGGAACATCGCGGTCAGGAACACGACCGGACCGGAGCCAACGAGCCGTAGCGCGTCGCGTCGGGCCCGTACATCCTTTGCCATGGTTCAGGCCCTTTCTCTGACACGCTCGCCGCCCTCGGCGAGCACCTGCCGGTAGACAGCCGCCGTCTGCGCGGCGGCCAGCGTCCAACTGAAGAGCGCCGCGCGCTCGAT
>CADCWJ010000698.1 GCA_902806365.1 uncultured Thermomicrobiales bacterium | reverse complement strand
GCGGAAGACATCCCCTGGCTTGCTCTCTTGCCCAGCTTCATGCTGCTGCCTTCATTAGCGGACGACCCGTGTACGTCCAGCGGAACGGCTTGGCGAACACCCGATTGAAATACGCGATGAAGTTCAACAGCTTCGTGCGCAAATCCGCCACCGAGGTGAATGAGCCGCGCCGGATCACCTTCCGCATGATCACCCCGAACACCACCTCGATCTGGTTCAGCCACGAACTGTGCTTCGGCAGATACACGAACCGAATCCGGTGGCTCGGCTGCGACAAGAACGCTTGCCGGCTCGCCACCGACTTCAGCACCCCGCGCCTCCCCTTCTTCCCCAGAGCCGTGGGGACTTCACACGACCCGGCCACCAGCTTCACCAGGCTCTCCGAGCAATGGATGTTCAAGTTATCCACCACAAATACCCACGAACCCTCCGGGTCGGTGGCCACCGTCTGCTCGATGTGGCCGGCGAAGTCGGCATCGGTCCGCGTCGGACCGATCGTCGGCCGGAGCAATTCCCCGGTCGTCACCACGAAGTTGCCGATCAAGCAGAGTGTCCCATGCCGGGCGTACTCGAACTCGATCCGCTGGCATCTCCCCGCGATCATCGCCTTGCTGGGGGCGATCCGCTCCAGCGCCTGCAAGCCGGTCATCTCGTCCACGCTGACCGTGTGGGTCTGATGGGTCCTCGCCCGTTCCGGCGCCGCCAGGTACGTGTCACAGACCGCCTTCACCTGTCCCTCAAAGCGCGCGGGGTCCTTCTCGGTGGTGTTGAGCCAGTAGCGGCTCTTGTGCGGCTGCAAGGCGGCTTCGCGCAGGTAGCGGCTCACCTGCGACGGCGAGATCGACGTCGCGATGCGGCGCCGGATCACTTCATCGGTCAGTTCCCGGGCCGTCCAGTGGGTGATCGGCCGGCCGGACTTCTCGGGCGGCTCGCAGGCGACGGCCAAGATCAGGGTGACTTGCTCGGGGGTGAACTTGGCGGGGGCGCCGGGGCGGGGTTCGTCGGTGAGGACCGCCTCGATGGCCCGTCGCAAGGCGACGCGGGACTCGCAACACTCGATGGTAACGAGTCGGTCCCACGCGTCGGCCCAGCGCCGTCGCCAGCGTCCGACCTGGCGGTGTGTCAGGCCGACCTTCCGGGCGATGTCTCCGTTGAGGAGGCCGTCGAAGGCCAGGACGACGATCGAGGCGCGTTGCCGGAGCCGCGAGGAAACGGTGACGGCACGGGAGAAGGTCTGGAGGATGTCCTGCTGACGTTCGGTGATGGTGATCTTGGCTGCCTTGCCCGGCATCGTGAGAGGACCCCTGGCGACTGGAGAGATAGTCAATCCAGGCAATTTTGGCGCGACCGTCAACTTCTTGGGCTTTCAACTACGAAAAGTCGGTCTAGGCGTGTCACCGCGAAACCACCTGATCGTGTGAGGGACAGCGGACCCACGACGTGACGAACCGGATGCGTCATGGACGCGCACGTCTGGATCTGTGGGAGCCCGAGGGAGCAATCCCTGGGGCGACCCGGCCGGGACCGAAGACCCCAGACCGAAACCATCGGCGTACTACTTTCTATGTTGATCGGAGCCGATGAGTGACTCTATGAACGCCCT
>CADCWJ010000697.1 GCA_902806365.1 uncultured Thermomicrobiales bacterium | reverse complement strand
GCGCCCGGCTGGTTGGTTGATCGTTCCGCCCGGATCGGTGATCCTGCATGCACTGCCGTACGCATCCACGAAAGGACCACACGTGGCGATCGACACCGTAGACACGACCCGAGACAACGTCGTCGAATGGCTGGAGGAGCGGCAGGGCCGTTTCATCCAGATGGCCGACACGATCTGGGACAACCCCGAGACCGCCCTCAACGAGGCCAAGGCCTGCAGGCTTCAGTCGGACGACCTCGCCGCTGATGGCTTCGCGATCACCCGAAACGTTGGCGATCTGCCGACCGCGTTCATGGCCGAGTGGGGAACCGGCGGCCCGATCATCGGTTTTCTTGGCGAGTACGACGCGCTGCCCGGTCTCTCGCAGGAGCGACAGGATACGCAGAGCCCGATCGTTCCCGACGGGCCGGGACATGGCTGCGGGCACAACCTGCTCGGGACTGCCGCGCTCGCCGCCGCCAGCGTCGTCAAGGCCTGGCTCGCGGCGACCGGCACCCCAGGCACGGTTCGCTACTACGGGTGCCCGGCGGAGGAAACCTGTGACGGCAAGGTCTTCATGGCGCGTGCCGGGGCCTTCGACGACCTGGATCTCGCCATTACCTGGCATCCCGGCTCGGTCAACTCGGTCTGGGCCGGCTCCTGCCTTGCCGTCAACAACATCAAGTATCGCTTCCGGGGCCGCACCGCCCACGCCGCCGCCAACCCGGAGACCGGGCGCTCCGCTCTCGACGCCGTCGAACTGATGAACATCGGCGTCAACTACCTGCGCGAGCACACGATCGACGCCGCCCGCATCCACTACGTGATCACGAAGGGTGGAGGCGCGCCCAACGTCGTGCCGGACGATGCGGAGGTCTGGTATTTCATCCGCTCTCCGGAGCGTTATCAGGTGGAGGAACTTACCGAGCGCGTCCGCGACATTGCCAAGGGTGCGGCCCTGATGACGGGCACGACGCTTGAGGAGGATTTTCTCTCCGGCGCCTACAACCTGCTCCCCAACGATGTAAT
>CADCWJ010000696.1 GCA_902806365.1 uncultured Thermomicrobiales bacterium | reverse complement strand
GCGTATCCAAGCACATAAGCGCTCATGACCCATTGCAGCGAACTGGTCGTCATTCCAAGGTCCGACTGAATCGAAGGCAGGGCGACACCCATCATCGAGACATCGAGCCCTTCAAGAAAGATCGTGGTGCACAGCACGAGCAACACGCCCCAGGCGCGGGCGCTCATCCGCGTGCTGTCGAACTCGATCGGCTGGCCTTGCAAGGCGGGCATGACATGGTTCCTCTGCAGAAGACGATTAGGGAGCGCCAGGGACGAAGGCGGTTACTCCTCGTGCGGTCGGTTCCCTCTTGTTACCGCATCCATCATGGACTACGATACGGTGCGATGGAAGAAGGCACTCTAAAGGAACCGACGCACTGCGTGGATACCGACACTGACACCGGCATCGACCGGGATTACGACGTCTTTCAGTGGGATGCCCGCGAGGATTGCGAGGTTCGCCAGATCCTCGACCGGATCGCCGACAAGTGGTCGATGCTCGTGATCGCCCTGCTCGACCGGCGCGTCATGCGTTTCAACGAGTTGCGCCGGGAGATCGACGGCATCAGCCAGCGGATGCTGACCGTCACCCTGCGCCAGCTCGAGCGGGACGGCCTGGTCCAGCGGACGGTCTACGCGGTGGTGCCGCCACGCGTCGACTACGAGCTCACCCCACTGGGAAGGACGCTTCACGAAACGATCCAGGCCGTCGTGGTCTGGACGGAAGCCCATCAGCACCAGATCGCCGCCGCCCGCTCCCGGTACGACGCGCGCCCCGCGATCCATCCGGAGGGGCGATTGTCGTAGGTGGCATCGGCAAGCGACATGCGAGGTCGCCGCCAGGCCGCGGCGTTGGGCCCGATTGCCGGTGACGCTCAGGATGGCCCCATGGACGCGCGTGGAAGGGGTTGGGCGGCCGGACGGGGGCCGGTCAGGTGCGAGCGTGGGCCTCACGCGCGGCTGCGATGTCGCGTTCCACGTCCTCGGCCGGACGGCGCAGGATCTCGCCACCGAGCCGGCGCACGATGCTGTCCACCTTCGCGGGCTCCTCTTCCCCGATCTCGCCCATCAGCGCCATGTCCCCGGTCCGCATACCGGCCGAGAGGCGCTCCAGCATGCCGAGATCGGCCCGCACCTCACTGGCGTCCCGGATCGATCCGATCAGTGCCCCGGTGCCCCAGCCGAGCAGGATCCCGATCGGCCCGCCGAGAATGCCGATCAGCGAGCCGATCAGGCCGCCAGCCATCGAGCCGACGGGAGGGCGGCTGGCGATGTCCGGCATCTCCAGGCGGCCATCCGCGCCACGGCGCACGATCGCCAGATCGTCGATCGCAATCTCGCGCTTCGCCCCAAGCCGCTTGACCTCACTGAACGCCTGATAGACCTTGCTTTCTTCCGGGAAGGTCGCCACGATGATGTTTCTCTGGCGCGCCATGGCCCTATCCTTTCGCGCTGTGCCGAACCGGGCTCGTCAACATTCGCCTGCCGCGATCTTCCCGCCGTTCCCGTGCTGGCTCTCATGATACGGATGAGGATAGCGGTTGCATACGCTCCGGTCCGCCCGCGCGGGGGGGCAGACGCAGGAGCCGCCCGGATGGTGGGATGACCCGCCCCCGCCGGGCGCGGCATACTAGCGACGTCAGGCAACGCAGTCCCGGCATGGGCGGGCTTTCGCCGCAGAGCACACGTTCCCGACCGGCCACCCTGCCTCATTCGACGATCCACAGGAGCATCTTCCCATGGCGACGCAGACGCCAACGGCTCGACCAGGCGACGACAAGACCGGCCAGCCGGCCGACCAGACGGTATCCCCCGGCATCGACACCCAGGCGGGCGATCGGGATCCGGTTACGCCGATATCCGCCCGCCATTCCCACTCCTACGAGGCCGACAAGGCCAGGATCCTGACCCGGCTCCGTCGCATCGAAGGCCAGGTTCGCGGGGTGGCACGAATGGTCGAGGACGACAAGTACTGCATCGACATCCTGACCCAGCTCTCGGCGATCGTCGCTTCCTCGCGCTCGGTCGGGCTGCTGCTCCTGGAGGATCACATCCGGGGGTGCGTCGTCGGCGCGTCGCCGGACGAGATGGAAGCCACGCTCGATGAGCTCAACCGGGCGATCGAGCGCTTCACCCGCAGCGTCGGCGGCTGAGCTCGGCACCGCCGGATCATCCGGATCCGTTCCACGAAACCCCGCTGATGCGGGGAGCATCCACGTCACGCCGCGTCGTGGCAAACATGTTGCATTACGGGTCGGCAAGGAACGTCACAGACCCGCGTTTCGGGGACCGCTTTCCGGATCAGTCCTGGCCTGTCCCTGGTGCCGCATCGTTGAGAAGGACGCGCTGATGATCACGTCGTCATATCTTTGGCCGGTCGCGCAGCACCGCGATGCCCCCGAACGTCTCGTGCTCCGGGATGACTCAGGGACATGGTTTCTCTGGTTCGGAGATGGCAGCGACCTGGTGGGGATGCCGGAAGCGTTGGTCATCTGGATTCTCGCCCGGCCCGAGACAGTAATGCTGGGCGAGGATGTGATGTGGTTCGAGCTCTCGTCGCTGCCGGTTGGATCGGGCAATTCGTAACCCCTGATCGGAGGTTAGTCGCCTTCTTTCAGGTGTAGACCTTATCCTTCGTGCCAGGCGCCGATCCGCCGGAACTTGTCGTACCGGTTGGCGAGCAGCCGTTCGATTGAGGATGCATCGTCGGGGTCGAAGGTGGCCAGTAGTTCGTCGAGATGGACGGCCAGGCGTTCTCCGACTGCCGCGATCGTCTCGCGCGGCGCTTCGTGGGCCGGGACCGGCTCCGGGATCAACTCGTCGATCATTCCGAACCGGTCGAGATCGGAAGCGGTTACCCGCATCGTCTCGGCCGCCTCCGCCGCCTTGCCGGCATCCTTCCACAGGATCGCGGCACATGCTTCCGGCGGTGCAACGGCGTAGATTGCGTTCTCCAGCATCAGGATCCGGTCACCGAGGCTGATCGCCAGGGCCCCGCCGCTTCCGCCCTG
>CADCWJ010000695.1 GCA_902806365.1 uncultured Thermomicrobiales bacterium | reverse complement strand
GTTCCTGCTGCTGTTCCGCTACATCTTTGGCGGCACCGTCCAGGCCACGATGCCGGCGGGCGAAAGCGCCGTGAACTACCTTGTTGTCGGCATCGTCGTCCAGGGTATCGTGTTCGGCGGGATGAACACTGCGCTCGGGCTTGCGACCGATGCCAAGGAAGGGCTGATGGATCGCTTTCGGGCCCTCCCGATGACGCGGATCTCCGTGTTGCTCGGCCGGATCCTGGCCGACATGGCGCTGGCCGTGTTCGTGACCACGATCACGTTCACGGTCGGGCTCCTGGTCGGATTCCGGCCCGAGGGCAACCTGCTCGACTGGCTCGCCGCCTCCGGGTTGATGCTCCTGATCGCGTTCGTGCTCTCCTGGGTCGGGGCCGTGATCGGGCTCTGGCTGAAGACGATCGAGGCCGTAAACTCGATCGGGTTTACGATCATCTTTCCGCTGACGTTCCTCAGCAGTGCCTTCACCCGGCCCGAGTTGCTGCCAGGGTGGATGCAGGGATTCGCCAAGAACCAGCCCTTCACGCTCTGTGTGGACGCCGTGCGTGGCCTGCTGACCGGATACCCGGAAGTGGGAAACAAGGGTTGGCTTGCGACCGCCTGGCTGCTTGGGCTCCTGGTGGTGATGGTCCCGTTGGCGACCCGGTTGCTGGATCGCCGCGCCCAGGATTGAGCCCCGGCGAATACTGTCCGATTCGATCGCCCCGGCTGGTCGCCTGCGACCGGCCGGGGCGATCGCGTGTTCACTCCATCACGTTGCTCCAAAGGCGTCGCGTCATGCGGGATACTCCGTTTTTCGACGATGCGTGATCGGAGTGCCACAGGCATGGACGGCCCGGAGTCGCGAGAAGCCTCTGATTCTGGAACGAGGTCGCGCGCCGTCCTCGGCAATATTTTCTGGCTCTCGCACCTGATCGAACGGCTTGCCCAGGCCCGGCTCCCGGAATTCGATGCTCCTGCCGGGATGTCGTTCTCCCGCGCCAGCCTGATCCTCGCCGTCGCCAACGGTCAACTTGCCGGGGCGTCGCGGATGAGCGACGTGGCAATGGACATCGGCCTGACCGCCCGGACCGTGACGACGATGGTCGACAGCCTGGAGCGGGACGGGCTGATGCTGCGCCGGCCTGACCCGAACGATCGCCGCGCGATCCAGCTCGAGCTCACGGCCGCGGGCGACGCGCTTGTGTCCGTGCTGGCTCGAGCGCTGGAGGATCTGGGCGCGGCCGTACTCGCGCCGCTATCGAAACAGGAGCAGGCATCCTTGCTGGCCCTGCTGGATCGCCTGATCGAGCGGGACGCGTCGGAAAGCTAGAGTCGGTCCGCGAGCGAGCTTCTCGCCATGTTGCATGTTCCATTCGCAGGGGAGGCATCTGTAAGCAACACCAGTGGCCTCCCGTGGCTAGGAGAGCCTCGCTCCATCGCGCAGGTCCTGCAGTATTCGTAGGGGAGGCCCAAGTGGCCTCCCGTGGCCGTGTACGCGAACGTCTCATGCAAATACACCCCACCCCATACGTAGGGGAGGCCCCTGTAAGCGGCATCGGTACGCGGCACCGGCGGCCGCCCGAGGCTGTCGTCCCGAGCGCCACGGGCGGGCACACGAATCGATACGTCGCCCGCTGAGCGGCATCCCGGTCGATTCTGGCCCGTCCCTGCGATGGTTGCACCAGAAAAGACCTCCAGCTCCTGGCTGATGCGGGCTAGACTAGGTGGAGCATGTGGCCGTGGTGCGAGCGTATCGGCGTCACTACCATGCCCCAAGCCTTTGCCCCCGTATCCGATCCCAGAGGCCCGATGACCGAGCACCAGCCCGCCCTTGTCGAACCTGTCACCCCTGCCGGGACGCTGCCAGGCCGCGTGCTTCCCCGGCTGGCGCGCGGTCAGCAGGCGGTGGTCCACCAGCTCGCCGCCGCATTCCGGGTGCGGAACCGGTCGCTGTACCTCGTTGGCGGCCGCGTTCGCGACATTCTCCTCGACCGACCGGCCTCGATGGATCTCGATCTGGCGACCGATGCCCCGCCCGACGAGACAAAGGCGATCGCACAAACCCTGTCGCCGATCGGCCTCTACGATGTCGGCGAGCGGTTCGG
>CADCWJ010000694.1 GCA_902806365.1 uncultured Thermomicrobiales bacterium | reverse complement strand
TTCCTTTCCCTGAAGGACAACGGTCAGATCTACGGGAGATTCTGGAGCCTTCCTGACCCGGCGCGGTGGGAGAACTATCGCGAAGGATGGCTCGCGATGCGGCGCTACATCTTCAACAGCCTCCTCTATTCGCTCGCGTCGGTTGTCGGTGTCGTGTTCCTGTCGTCGCTGAGCGGGTATGTCTTTGCGCGGCACCGATTTCCCGGCAAGGAACTCATCTACGTGGTCATCCTGTCGCTGCTGATGGTGCCCGGGGTGCTGACACTCATTCCCGCCTTCGTGCTGGTTCGTAACCTTGGTCTGATCAACACGCCATGGGCCCTGATCCTGCCTTGGACGGCGGGCGGGCAAATCTTCGGCATCCTGCTCTGCCGTTCGTTCTTCGCCACGCTGCCGCAGGAACTGTTCGATGCCGCCAAGGTCGATGGCGCCTCTGAATTCGAGCAGTATTTCCGGATTGCCCTTCCGCTGTCATGGCCGATCATGGTGACCCTTGCGATCATGCACCTGGTTGGGAGCTACAACGATTTCATCTGGCCGCTGCTCGCCATCTCCGATCAGGACATCCAGGTCGTGACCGTCGGGCTGACGCAGTTCCGGAACGAGTTCGGCACGGTCAACTGGGGGCCAAGGATGGCTGCCTACGCTGTCTCCTCGGTTCCCCTGGTCATTCTGTTCGCGTTCGGCATGCGCTTCTATGTCCGCGGCCTCACCTCCGGCGCGGTCAAGGGCTGACGGGCACGGCAACGCCGGGACAGCGGAAATGGCGCGGCGCGAGCGCGGCATTGATTCCAGGCAAGTCGAATGGATGACGGCACCCTGCAGGCAACCCCGGCCGTGGGCGACGCCTGTCGGGCCAAGGCCCGGCCATCCGGTTCCGGCTGCATGCCGGGTGTGCCGCCGCGCGTTTCCACGAGCCGTTCGTCAGCCTGACGGAGGAGATGCTTCGCCTCTGGTGCGGAACCTGTGTTGTCCGCGGCGCGTTGTCCCGACAACGGGCTGACGTTCACTCGGCATGTCGGGGCGGTCATCTGGGGGGAACATGAGCGACGTGCCGGAGCATCAGCGTCTCGTGGAGGGCGTCGGTCGGTGGCGGCAGGCGGGCATCATCACCGGCGACCAGGCGCGGCAGATCCTGGATCACGAGCGGGAGCGAGGCGGGGAGTCCGTCCTTGTGCCGGGTGGGGAGACGCCGGAGCGCCGCCGCTCGCTCCAGCTCGGCGCGATCATGTCGTACATCGGCGGCTTCCTGATCCTGTTCGCCCTGACGATCTTCATCGGGCTGGCGTGGGAGGAGATGAGCCGGGGCGCGCAGTTCTTCTGCGCGTTGCTGGCCGTCGGCGGACTGTGTGGCGCCGGGTTCCTGCTCCGGCGCCTCGAATCTGCCCGGCTTGGCGGCAATCTGCTGATCTTCGCCGCCGCCGGGGCGCTCCCGCTGCTGGTCTACACCTTCCAGCGGCTCGTCGGCTGGTGGCCCGCTGACGGCGAGCTGGCGTACGAGGACTTTCACGATCGCGTCCTGGCGGTCTGGATCGTGATGGAGCTGGTCTCGATGGCGGGGGCGATCGCGCTGGCCTGGCTGATCCGGTTTCCGCTCCTGCTGCTGCTCGCCGGATTCTGGGGATGGTACCTCGCCATGGATCTCGCGCGCTGGGTCCAGGGGGATGACCACGATTTCTGGAATGACGATCATCACTGGGTTGGCGTGATGGTTGGCTTGCTGATCGTTGGTCTGGGACTCGAGTTGGCGCGACGAGGTCTCCGGTCCTACGCCTTCTGGCTTCTGCTCTTCGGGAACCTGGCGTGGATGGGGCATCTCGGCGACATCGCGCTGGATGGTGAATACGGCGCCGCCGGGCTGCTCTTTCTCGCTGCGTCGCTGGTCGCGATTGTCGCGAGCGTGGTGACGCAGTTCCGGGTGTTCCTGGTGTTTGGGGCCTTCGGGCTCTACGCCTGGGTCTGTTATCTGGTGTTCGACATCTTCGATGATTCGTCCGCGGTCACGGTCGGCCTGGTGCTGATCGGCATCTTCATCGTCCTCAGCGGGATCGGCTACCAGAGGTGGCTCGAGCCGGCGCTGGAAGGCGCTCCCGGCATATGGCTGGGGGGTGGAGCGGGACAGGTGGTAGGGCACGCTGATCACGACCGTGCCGGGCCGGAAGAGCAGGGCCGCCTTGAGCCGGAACGCCGTCTGGTTGTG